>CAZKMO010000118.1:0-11362 GCA_964554015.1 uncultured bacterium | reverse complement strand
ATTATATTCTTCAATTAATTGTTTAACCGCCACCCCACTGTTATTCATAAAAACCAAAGGCTTGACGAAACCAACCTCTTCTTTTTCTTTAGTATGTAGAAATAATTCATAATACTGATTTTTTTTTCTTTTTAGATGAGTGTATTTATTTACTAAAAAATCTACTACCTGATAACCAATATTATGTCTGGTTAATGAATATTCTCCTCCAGGATTCCCCAAGCCTACAATAGCTATCACCCCTTACACCCTTATATATACTTGATTATAAAATCTATTTTTCAGATGGATTCTCACTACCCTCTTTTGCTTTAGTTTCTCCTTCACCTTTAGCTTTCTCTTTTCCTTCCTCTTTTTCTGCCCCTTCAGCTCCTTCTGCTTCTGCTGCTTCTTCTCCTTCAGGTACCTCTTCTTCTACTTCTTCCTCTTCTACTAGTATTTCTTCAATCTTGGGCATTATTACATTAGCCACACCATGCTCTTTATCCAATTCAATCGTGATTTTTTCTTCTGGAATATCTTTCAGGGTAATGACATCGCCAACTCTTAAATCGGATATATCTACTTCAATATGTTCAGGAATATCCTCGGGCAATCCTTTTACTGCAACTTTGCGAAGTAAATGATTAACTATCCCGCCATCTTCTCTTACCCCAATAGGCGTCCCTTTAAGAATGATAGGTATTTCCAAGGTTATTTCCTCAGAAAGCTTAATACCCATGATATCAATATGAACCAGGGTATCCCTTACTGGGTCACGTTGTATTTCCCTTAAAATTCCCTTTCTATGTTTTCCATTTGAAAATTTTATATCAATAATTGTCACTTCTTTTTGTAAAAGTCTTTCCAGTTCCAGCATATCAATACTTATGGGAACGGAGTCTTCACCTTTTGCATAAAAAATTCCCGGAACCTTCCCCTCTTTACGAATTTGTTTAGGAGCATTCTCTTTTTTTTGTTCTCTAAATTCAACATTTAAATGATTTAACGCCATTAAATTTCCTCACTTTATATAATTAATGAAATAATGAACTGATGGATTCTTCATTATGTATTCTTCTAATTGCTTCTCCGAATAATTGCGCCGAACTGATTGCTTCAACTTTTTTAATCTTTTTCTCTTCCGATATATAAATTGTATCACAAACAAATAATTCTGATATAGAAGATTTCTCAATTTCCTGAATAGCATTTCCCGAGAGTATAGGATGAGTACAGGCAGCAATTATTTTTTTAGCTCCAGATTCTTTCAGCAAGTCCGCCGCTTTACATAATGTTCCTGCCGTATCCACAATATCATCCACTAATACCACATTTTTCCCATTGACATCTCCGATCAGTGTAGCAGATTCAATCTTATTTGCTTTAGAACGTTTTTTGTCAACCAGGCAAAGCCCTGTATGCAATCGTTTGGCATATGATTGCGCTCTGCCGGAACTTCCCACATCCGGAGCAACCACTACCATGTTATTATATCTTTTCTTTCTTGCCTTTAACACTTTAAGGAAGATAGGCAAAGCATAAAGATGATCAAAAGGAATATCAAAAAATCCCTGAATAGAAGCAGAATGTAGATCCATAGTCAATATTCGGTCGGTACCCGCAACTGATAACAAATTAGCAACCAGCTTAGCTGCAATTGATACTCTGGGCTGATCCTTTCTATCTTGCCGGGCATATCCAAAATAAGGAATGACAGCAGTTATTCTTTTTGCTGATGCTCTGCGAGCAGCGTCGATAAGTAATAATAATTCCATAAGATTATCACAGGGTGGATTTGTAGGCTGAATAATAAAAACATCTATTCCCCTGATATTCTCACAAAACTTGACTGCAATTTCTCCATCACTGAATCGATTGACCTCCACTTTCCCCTTTGAAATACCCAGATAATCAACAATTTTTTTGGTCAATTCTTGGTTGGCACTTCCGGAAAAAATTCTTATGTTCTTCATGTCTTCCCCATTTAAACACTTGCCAGGTTACTTATTCTTGCTGGGGCGGGAGGATTCGAACCCCCGAATACATGGACCAAAACCATGTGACTTACCACTTGTCGACGCCCCATTGAAAATTCTTCTTATATATAACCTCATTATATTTTTTTACTGATTTTATCGATACGTCCTAATCATCAGGTAACAATGATGAATAAGGATAAATACTAAGAGGTTTACATAAAAATGAATTAATCTTTTTTCCCTTAATAAAGAACTGGGCAGCCTTCACTGCTTGTTGCTTCTCATTAAAAAAACCATAAATTGATGACCCGCTTCCAGACATGCTAACATAAAAGGCACCCATCTCCTTTAACTGCTGTTTAATCTTTTTCAGGAAAGGATACCTTTTAAACACTATACCTTCAAGTTCTTTAAATACATTATCCTGTAAGGTTTTATAATCTAAATTTTCAAAAATCGTTCTAAAGTTAGCAATTTTTTTTATTTTTGTCAAGATATATTTAGACTGATTGTACACCCACTTTGTGGAAATGGAAATTTCCGGACATACCACCACAATCCACCAATTTTTATTATAATCAACATTTTCCAGGATTTCACCCTTCCCCCTGCCTATGGCAGAAATACCCGTAATAAAAAAAGGAACATCCGCTCCCAATTGAATGGCTAAATCAAGCAGTTCAACTCTCTTGAGGGGGTGTCCCCATAATTTATTTGCTGCCAATAGGGTTACTGCAGCGTTACTGCTTCCCCCTGCTAATCCTGCACCCGGAGGAATTTGTTTTTCTACAAACACATTCAGTCCACCCTTAACTTTACAGGTATTTTTAAAAAGATGGAAAGCTTTCCAGATTAAATTCTTCTCTCCAGGAGGTATCTGGGGATGATCAGAAATTATCCTCATATCCTCCTCTGATTTGACAAATTTCAAGGTATCATAAAGATCTATCTGTTGGAAAAAGGTAAGAATTTCGTGGTATCCATCCTTCCTTTTATTCAAAATATAGAGTCCGATATTAATCTTGGCATATGATAAAATTTTTAACTCTTTCACTGTATAGTTATCCTTTGCCTTGTTCTATCAACACCATAACTGCTAAAATAATACAAATTTTTAATATAAATCGCAATCAATTACCTTAAATAAAATCTTTGCATTTTAATAACGGAGCAATTATATTAATATGAATTATTTATAGATATAAGAAAGAGAAATTATATTTAAGTAATGGAAAAAATGAAAAAATATTATTTTATCTCCGATGCTCATCTCGGAGCTAAAAAAAATGATGAAATTAAAATAAAAAAATTGATGTCATTTCTTCAGCATATTAATAAAACAAATACTACTCTTTTTATTGTGGGAGATCTTTTTGATTTCTGGTTTGAATATAATCAGGTTATACCTTATAAACATTTCCCCATACTTTGTATGTTGAATATAATGGTTGAAAACGGGGTGGAAATTAATTTTATACCCGGTAATCATGATTTTTGGATTGGGAACTTTTTTGAAAATATAGGTATAAAAATATATAAAGATCCAATTGATATATGGATCGGCAAGAAACATTATTATATTGATCATGGTGACGGATTATTGAAAGCTGATCGAGGGTATAGAATTTTAAAAAAAATTCTCAGAAATCCGCTAAATATTAAACTCTACCAACTAATACATCCTGATATAGGAATTGCTCTGGCACATTTTTTCTCTAATGTAAGCAGAAATAAAAAAATTGAACATAACCAAAAGGAATACATAAACTTTGCTAAAAATAAATTCAAACAAGGATTTGATAATGTTATCCTGGGACATACTCACCTCCCTTTTGAATTTAAAGAAAAGGGCAAAAAATTCATAAATATTGGTGACTGGATAGACCATTTTACTTATGGTTATCTTGAGGATAATCAGCTAAAATTAAAATATTGGAAAATGTCATGAACTATGCAAAATTTAAACAACTATATAACCGTCATCCTGGACTCTTATACCCTGCTTCTGCCTTGATTATTTTATTATTTCTGGCAAGTATTTCCATCTTCATACTCAGCAGAGGCTTGCCTTCACTCACCCAACTGGAAATGGCAGGAGATGTACAACTGGTAACTAAAATCTATTCCAGTGATGATAAAATAATTGATCAACTCTACCGGCAAAATCGAATAAAAGTCCCTATAGAACGGATTCCAAACCACTTAAAACAGGCAACTATGGCCATTGAAGATCAAAACTTTTATAACCACTGGGGAATCTCACTTAAACGTATTGCCGCAGCCATCCTTATCGATATTACCAGTTTGAGTTTTCGCCAAGGTGCCAGCACCATTACGCAGCAATTGGCACGAAAAATTTATCTTCATCCTAAAAAAACAATTATACGAAAGTTAAAAGAACAATTGACCTCTCTAGAGATCGAACGAACCTATTCCAAATCAGAAATTCTACTAATGTACTTGAATCGTATGCCTCTGGGACGGGGTACCTTTGGAGTCCAAGCTGCTAGTTTAGCTTACTTTGGAAAGAATGTGGAGGATCTTGAAATACAGGAATCGGCAATGTTAGCCGGCCTTTTTCGCCTTCCCTACGGATACTCACCGGATACAGATCCCGAGAGAACCAAAAGACGCAGAAATACAGTGCTGAATTGTATGTATGACTGCAATTATATAAGCAAAGAAGAATGTGATTCTTTAAAAAAATTAGATCTCAGGGTAATTGAAAAAGATAGTGAAGAGTCATCCTCCCTGGCTCCCTATTTCACAGAATATGTGCGTCAGAATTTACAAAAAAAATATGGGATGGGTTTATATACCAATGGTCTCTCTATTTATACCACCCTGGATACCAGAGTCCAAGCTTGTGCTGACAGTGCGATTAAATCCTTTATCCCTGAGTTCGAAAAAAAATATCGAGAAAAAATAATCGAAAAGAAAAAATTCAAGGAATGGTTTGATCCCCCCCTGGAAACAGATGAAGAAATTGAGGAATTTTTAGCTGATACAGCTTTGTTTGACTCCCTGATGGAGGTACACGCAACTCCTCAGGTAGCCTTAACCGCAGTCGATCCTAAAAACGGTTATATTCTTGCCATGATAGGAGGAAGGGATTTTTCTAAATCAAAATACAATCGCGCCACTCAAATGAAACGTCAACCTGGTTCTAGTTTTAAACCCTTTGCCTATACCGTGGCTATTGACAACGGATGGCCAACCACCACAGAATTATTGAATCAACCGGTGGTGATAATTATGCCTGACGGAACCACCTGGAGACCGACTAACTATGATAAATCAACCGGTGGTCCCACCACCTTACGAGACGGATTACGAAGCTCCCTGAATCTGGTAGCTGCTAAATTAGTACAGGAATTAATTCCACCTTCAAAAGTTGTTGCCTATGCCAAACATTTCGGTTTTACTACTACGATTCATCCTTACGACGGAGTTGCTCTGGGTCAGGATGTTGTCATTCCTCTGGAACTTACCGCTGCTTATTCGGTTTTTGCCAACAAAGGAGTGAGAGTAGAACCAATTGCTGTACTGAAAGTTGAAGATAAAGATGGAAATATATTAGAACAGACTATTCCTGATCAGCGGGTAGTTATAAGTGAGGAAACTGCCTATATTATGGTTGATCTGCTGAAAACCGTTATCAACCGAGGAACAGGAGTCACTGCCAGAACCAAATGGCATTTCTATCGTCCGGCAGGGGGTAAAACAGGCACTACCAATGATTTCAGGAATGCCTGGTTTGCAGGTTTTACACCCCAAATTGCAGCCAGTGTCTGGGTTGGTTTTGATGATCAGAGTACTAGTTTGGGTAATGGACAAAACGGTGCTTTGACAGCACTTCCCATCTGGGGTCCTTTTATGAAAATGGCCCATGATTCCCTAAAGCTTCCGGTGAAAAATTTTCCTAAACCCGATGGTGTAGTCAATCTTAAAATATGTAGTGAATCCAAAAAAATTGCAAATTCCTCCTGTCCTAAAGTTCTGGATGAAGTCTTTCTAAAAGATCTTGCCCCTACTGAAACCTGTGATATCCATTAAGTACACTTAAAATATTTTATACATTGTTTTACTGGATGTATACCTCAGGATTAAATCTAAGGGAAAAGGGAAAGGATATATCAATATGAAAAGTTATCGTAAAGAACTGTGGTTTAATACCTCTACCCGCAGAGCATTTATCAATATTACTCCCCAGGTAGAAGAATCAGTGAAGGAAAGTGGGATTTCAGAAGGATTTGCTCTGGTGAACGCCATGCATATCACCGCTTCCGTGTTTATCAATGATGATGAAAGGGGACTTCATCAGGATTATGAAGAATGGTTGGAAAATCTCGCTCCTCACGAACCTATTGATCAGTATAGCCACAACCGCACAGGTGAAGATAATGGTGATGCCCATCTAAAACGTCAGGTGATGGGCCGGGAAGTGGTAGTGGCTGTTACAGAAGGAAAACTTGATTTTGGCCCCTGGGAACAGATTTTTTACGGTGAATTTGACGGAAGAAGGCGTAAACGGGTATTGGTGAAGATAATCGGGGAGTAATTAATATAAACTTTAATAAGTTGTTGATTTAAAATTCAAAGTAACACTAGGTAGGGGCTCTCATCCTGAAAAATGAAACAATACTGAAACAAGTTCAAAACAAGATTCAGCATGACAAAGTTAATGTGTAATTAAATGCATACTGGCGGAGGGGCTGAGATCCTGAATTTATTTCAGGATCCCGGGGAGCGGTCTGTCACACTTCGATGAACTCAGTGTGACAGAATATAGTTAATTGTGAATTAATGATAATCATAGAGTAGTATGTATGTCACTCTGAGTCATTCAACTACACTCATGACAGGCTCTGTCGAAGGGTGACTGCGGAGTTATTATTTCACAACCTCCCGAAAACCTCAACTCTTTAAAGTGTAATAAAAAACCTCACACCAACCTCAACGCCACCTCATCGGCAAAAAGCATCCCCTGGGAGGTCAATTTAAGTACATTCTCTTCCTTAAGGACAAATCCCTTTTGCATAAAGTCCTCAATTAGAGACAGATCTATATTGTTTTTACCCATATCAATGCCTTCCTTTCTCCGCAGGCCTACTGCAATATTTTCTGTTCTCTTCTGTTCTGGAGACAGAACCTCTTCCCCTTCAGTGGGAAGCATAGATTGGGACAGATGCAAAATATATTCTTGCACCCCGGAAACATTCCAGAAACGCTTCTCACCCCTAAAAGAATGGGCAGATGGCCCTAACCCAAGGTAGGGCTGCCCTCTCCAGTATGCTTCATTGTGAACACATCTATATCCCGGTAAAGCATAGTTGGAAATTTCATAATGCTCATATCCATTTTCTGTTAACATTTTATCTGTAAATAGGAACATTTCCCTGACTGTTTCCTCCTGAGGAATCGGAATATTTCCCTTGCTTATTTTTCTGCCCAGAGGAGTTTTTGAACTCCAGGTTAAGGCATAAGCTGAAATATGTTTGGGTTGTAGGATAAGAGATTCCGATAAAGTATATTCCCAATCCGAAAGCTTTTGTCCGGGGAGACCAAAGATGAGGTCCAGATTGAAATTCTCCATGCCGGCTTGTTGAACCAGAGACCATAAAATTTTAATATCATCAATAGTGTGAATCCGCTGCATTAAATCTAACTCATTCTTATTAAAAGACTGAGCCCCAATACTAATTCGGTTGATACCTGTTTGTTTAAATACAGAAATATCCTTACCGCTTATGCTGCCCGGATTTACCTCTAGGGTAATTTCAGCAGAATCCTTGATCCTAAAACTGTGATATATTTGTTTAAAGATATCTCTGATCTCCTCCCCGGTGAGAAGAGAGGGAGTGCCACCTCCCAAATAAATGGTATCAATTTTTTTATTCTTGAGGAAAAAGTCGGATTGAAGCTGAATTTCTGTTTTTAATGCTGAGAGAAAACCTGAAACCAATTCTTCAGAATAAACCACAGAATAAAAATCACAGTAACTGCATTTGGAAAGACAAAAGGGGATATGTAGGTAAATACCTGCCATAACTATCTGATAAGCTGTAAGATCCTCCCCCAGCGAATTTTCCTAAATATTCTATACAAGGGAACATTTTTATCCCAGGAAAAATAAATTATCAATCCTTCTCCCACCACATATCTTTCCGGAAGAAATCCCCAGTATCTGCTGTCCAGACTGTTATCCCGGTTATCTCCCATCATAAAATAATGCTTATTCTTTACGGTATAGACCATTCTATCCAGGGAAGTACCATTGAGGCGAAAAGAGTCAACCGGATAAATCTGGATCGCTCTCTGCCATTGATTTTGATTAGCAATAGTTAACTTCGTTGCTTCCCCCTTATAGATAATCTCCATGTTATTACCCGCATACACAATGAGTTGAAATCGTTCAAACCATTTATCTTTATTTGACTGAGTGAAATGAAAAGTATCTCCGGGAGCCGGGACCCGAATTGGTCCATAGTTATCAATATTTCCCGCTCCCGGGGGAAAAATATCCGGCTGCATAAAATCTTCCGGGGCAGTGTAATAATTAATGAATTTGGATTTAGGCGGATTGGGAAATCTTTTCCCATTGATATATAATTCCTTATTCCGGATAAAAATAGTGTCACCACTCACCCCTACACATCTTTTAATATAATTTAACTCTGGATCCCGGGGATATTTAAATATAACCACATCTCCTTTTTTAGGTTCTCGAAATCCGGGAGTACGAAAAAACGGTATACTGAAACCAACCTTGGTGGAAGGTATTCCAATCCAGTCCGGGGAACGGATACCATAGACAAACTTGTTTGCCAGTAAAAAATCCCCAATCAACAAGGTATCTTCCATGGAACCGGTCGGGATTCTGAAGGGATAGATTACCAGAGCTCGTATTATTAAGGCTACGATTACGGCAAATACGAGAGATTCGCTGAATTCTCGAAAGGAACCCTTGGGGGGAGATTTTAAATTCTTTTTATCTTTCTCTTTTCTGTTATTTTCTTTCTTCATAACTAAACCTCAAATTTTCTATTTATTTTATCTGCAACACAGCTAAAAATGCTTCCTGAGGGATTTCAATGTTACCAAAATTCTTCATACGCTTTTTCCCTTCTTTTTGCCGTTCCAGCAGTTTTCTTTTTCGGGTAATATCCCCACCATAACATTTGGCAGTAACATTTTTTCTTAAAGCTTTAACCGTATCCCGAGCAATTATCTGTTTTCCCACCGCAGCCTGAATTGCTACTTCATACATTTGCCGGGGAATCAGTTCCCGTAATTTTCCGGTTAATTTTCTTCCCCAGGTATAAGCTTTCTCTTTATGAACTATCATGGATAGAGCATCCACCGGTTTGGAATTGATTAAAACATCAACCCGAACCATATCTGATTCTCTAAATCCAATAATTTCATAATCAAAAGAGGCATATCCTTTAGAAACACTTTTTAATTTATCATAAAAATCAAAGATAATTTCGGAGAGAGGCAATTCATAGACCAGAGTTATTCTTTGGGAATCCAGGAAAAAAGTATTTTTGTAGAGACCTCTTCTTTGCTGGGCTAACTGCATAATATTACCCTGAAATTCGGTTGGCACGATTATCTGCCCGGTAATGAAAGGTTCTTCCACTTTTTGAATGGTATGCGCTTCAGGAAACTGGGCAGGATTATCAATCAGGATTATCTCTTGATTCTGTAAAGTAACCTGATATTCAACATTAGGTATGGTGGTAATCAAATGCTGTCCATATTCCCTTTCCAGCCGCTCCTGTATAATTTCCATGTGAAGAAGGCCAAGATATCCCACTCGAAACCCAAATCCTAAGGCTTCGGAACTTTCCGGTTCCACCACTAAAGAGGCATCATTAAGTTGCAGCCGATCCATACTGTTCCGTAAATCCTCCAAAGCCTCTGCTGAAGCAGGAAACATTCCAGAAAACACCATGGGTTTACATTTTTTAAATCCGGGTAGAGGTTTTATATGAGAATTATCCGGCAAGGTTATAGTATCTCCAACCCGGGCATCCTTTAAATTTTTAACATTTGCGATCAGATACCCGACTTCCCCGGTTTTAAGCTGTTGCAAACTTTGTCGATGTAAACGAAGCAGTCCCAATTCCTCAGCCATAAATCTTTTTCCGTTGGAAATAAAAGTTATGGTATCATTTTTTCTTAAATGTCCGTCCACAATCTTTATATAGGTAATCACTCCCCGATAGTAATCATACACTGAATCAAAAATTAAGGCCCGCAGGGGAGCTGCACTGTCTCCCTGGGGAGGCGGAATCCTTTCAATAATTGCATCCAGAACTTGGGGAATTCCTATACCCTGCTTAGCACTTACCATTAAAATATCTTCTTCCTTAACTCCCATCAATTCTTTAAGTTGTTCCTTGGTTTCCTCAATTTGAGCACCGGGAAGGTCAATTTTATTTATAATGGGAATCATAGCCAGATCATTTTCCATGGCCAGATAAATGTTACTCACTGTCTGGGCTTCAATTCCCTGACTTGCATCCACCACCACCAGTGCCCCCTCACAGGCAGCAAGACTGCGGGATACCTCATAGGTAAAATCCACATGTCCGGGAGTATCAATAAGATTTAAAGTATATTTCTCCTTATCGGAATGGGTGTAATACATGGTAATGGCGTGGGATTTTATGGTTATCCCTCTTTCCCGCTCCAGTTCCATATTGTCTAGTATCTGATCCATCATGGCCTGAGGGGATACAGTATGGGTATATTCCAACAACCGGTCGGCAAGGGTGGATTTCCCATGATCGATATGAGCTATAATACTAAAATTTCTTATTAAATTTTTCTGCATAGTTGAACAATATAATCAATTTATAACCAAGAGTCAACGAGATTAAAATTAAAACTTGACTATTTTTTATTAATTCAGTATATTTTTTACCGTTTCGGGGGAAAACATTTAATACCTCCCTGATTACATTATTTCGGGAGTAAATTTAACTAAAGTGATATGTGGATATCTTCTTAAAGTAAAAAATTTTTCATTTTGAGTGCTATATGATCTTATCAAAAGTTTCTCTCCAGGGTTTCAAATCTTTTGCCAAAAAGATTGATTTACATTTTGACGGACAATTAACCGCTATTGTGGGACCTAACGGCTGTGGCAAAACCAATATTGTGGACGCCATTCGCTGGGGACTGGGAGAGCACAAACATACTATTCTTCGTACCGACCGTATGGAAGATGTCATCTTCAGTGGCGCTCAATCGGCAAAACCCTTGGGAATGGCAGAAGTGTCCATTACCTTTGATAATTCCAAGGGTATCATGCCCATTGATTATAATGAAGTGGTCATCACCCGCAGATTATTCCGTTCCGGGGAGAGTGAGTATTTACTTAACAAATC
>CAZKMO010000117.1:0-11373 GCA_964554015.1 uncultured bacterium | reverse complement strand
CTTTCTGGGATAATAGGTTAACAGATCTTCGACCGTGGCAATATTGACTTTTGTCAAAAGCTCGGCCCGCTTGGGACCGATCCCTTTGACATACTGTACTGAAGTATCCAGTTTTAAGTAGAGTGATGACATAAAATTAATTAGCTTTTATTACCATATTTTGCATAGAGAGAATCTCATTCCTCATTAGTGCAATAAATTATAAACTGTAAATCAAAGAAACGGTGTATTGGAGTATCGGAGAAATCATTAACAAAAAATATTAATGTTTATTAATTTCTCTCCTATACACCGTTTCCCCCATACTCCGTTTCCTTTTTTATCTTTTTTCTTTTATCTTTTGGATTATGTCCCTTCGACGAGCTCAGAGCAAGCTTTTTTTGTCTTTTGTCTTTTGTCTTTTGGATTTTTTCTTTTACTTACCACCGCAACCTCACCGTATACACAATCTCAACTTCTCCATCTTCAGGAATAGTGATCACTGACTCTGCCGTATAAGCATCTTTTCTGCTAAAGGTATGAGACTGCTGGATGATTTCCCAATCACCCCAGAAATGTTCTACCACTACCACCTCCACTTTATCATCTTTATGATTACGGAGTGATATAGAATATTTTTCATCCCGTACCCTGGCTCCAATCTTCTGGGAGGACATTTTTGTTCGTTCCCCCACTATATCAAAAGCATTACCCAGATAAATGCGTACTGTTTCATTAGAAGGGGTGTGATCGATTTCATCTTCTCCGATAAATTCCTGGGCTCCATCCACATCCTTTTTGTACACTCTTACTTTTCCCTTGGGTAAAGGCATACCCAATCCGCTTTTCTTACTGTTCTGAAACTCCAGATTTACTCTGACTTTATCTCTATACCGCTGCCCGTCATACACATATACTTTTTCTGTTGCCGCAGTTGTCTGAGGAAATAAACTAAGTTGCTTGGTTTGATTATTCTTTAGAGTTGCTCTCCGGTTAAGGGTATATAAATGATAGTCGAAAAATGATTTCTCCGCAAATTGTGGTTCTGCGGCCAGGGCTTCCACTTGGGCTGTCCTGGGGAGCATATATTTTTTCTGCTCTTCTACAACATGCACATCACCGGCCACCAGTTTCAACTGAGCATTTTCAAAGGTATTGCCACAGTTATTCTCTAGGGAAACCCATCCGGAAAACTCCATGGCTTTATCATCCTGGTCCACTACTCCCACATACTCTGCCTGCCATTTCATGCCATTGGTCAGGTAACTAAGTTCCGTATTATGTTTCTCACCACCCTGGTTGTTCACCAGCCAGACCAGGGTGGGCCGGGTTATCAATCCCTCCGGAAGTTCGGGAAGATCAAAATACTGAATTATATCATCTGAAATTATCTTTATCTCTCCGGAAGGATCCTGCAGTACTATACTTGATCTCTCGGCACAGAGCAGAATTCCTTCAAACACATCTCCCTGTTCCGTAACAATACGGATAGTCTTATCCACATATTTCTTCATTATTTTATCCGGACTAACCAGGTCATACTCAAAATTCTGTTCCAGGATGCTTAATTTATCCGGCGAGGTTAGGGATTTAAAATGAACAGAGGTTGGTTTTATTCTGGCTGCCACATCTGTATAAGATACTTTCGATTTTCCCGGTTTGATGTCCAGAGAGCGTACCTCCCGGACCAGGGCAAGGTCATTATTATAAATAGTAAGCGAGATGTTCTGTGAAAACAATAAAAGGGGTATAAAAACCAAAATACACATTGATCTGATTAATGTTTTCATCTCTAATCTCCTTATAAAATCTTTATTCATTTTTGTTTAATGATCATATTTTGTCTTATATTTTTATTAACATCCTAACCGGTATCGGGATCGCAATCGGAACTACAATCGATCTCGATCCCCTATGTACTATACATAACCTTTCCACCCTAGTCCTGGAGATAATTATTCAGCTGATTATGTCCAGATTTTTTCGCAGCTTATTAAATTTTTCCTGAAAATTTTTCTGTTTATCTTTTTCTCTCTCCACTACCATATCAGGTGCTTTTTGGAGAAACTGTTTATTCTGGAGTTTTTTGTTTATTCCCTTTAATAATCCTTGCAGACGGTTCATTTCTTTTAGGATGCGTTCTTTTTCCAGTTTCAGGTCGATAATTCCTTTTAAGGGGACAAAAATTTCCAGGCCATGAATCACAGCTGTAGCGGAATATTTTGGTTTAACAATATCAGGATTAATCTCAAGAGAATCTGCCTGAACAAGTTTTGACATGTCATCTCTGCAACCATCCAGAATTTGCATATGTTTCTTTTTCCCCCGGATCATAAGAGTAATTTTTTTATGAGAAGGAATATTCATTTCACCTCTTATTTCCCGTACTGCACTAATGGCATCCTGCAGTATTTTTATCTCAGCTTCCACTCCATCATTCTTCCAGCTATCCTCAACCTCTGGATAGGATTCATACATTATTGAGGTAAATGTATTTTTTTTAGAAAACTGGTATAATGCCTGCCAGATCTCTTCTGAAATAAAGGGCATAAATGGATGCAGCAGTTTTAAAATCTGCTGTAAAATATACACCAGTACTGTTTGAGCTGTCTGTCGGACTTGATCATCAGCATTTTCATATAAACGAAATTTAACTAATTCCAGATACCAGTCACAAAAATCTCCCCAGACAAAATCATACAATACTCGGGTGGCATCGTTAAAGCGGAAGGAATCCAAACCGCGTCTGATCTCAGAAATGGTATGCTGCAGTTTACTTATTATCCATTTGTCATATAAATTAGCAGGGCTGATATTCAAAAGTTTTGCCTGAGCCAGATCAAAATCATCATCCAGATTCATGAGTACAAAACGGGAAGCATTCCAAAGCTTGTTACAAAATTTCTGCCCGAATTCCACCAGGGTATGATCAAAATTTATATTACCTCCCAAGGGAGTAAGATAGACCATGGTCATACGCACGGCATCAGCACCATAGGCGGGCACACCATTCTTATAGGAGGGATTCTCATCGGAAAAATCTTTGATTTTATCTTTAGTACATCCGTCAATAAGCCAGAGAGGATCCGGAGAGTTACCCAGGGATTTAGACATTTTTCTGCCGGAAAGATCCCGAATCATTCCATTGAAATACACTTCCTTAAAAGGGATATCCCCTTTAAATTCCAGAGAAGCCATAATCATACGGGCAACCCAGAAAAAAATTATATCCGGTCCGGTTACCAGGGTATCGGTGGGAAAAAATTTTTTCAAATCCTCAGTTTCCTGAGGCCAGCCCAGAGTACTGAAAGGCCACAACCAGGAGGAAAACCAGGTATCCAATACATCTTCATCCTGGTGCAGTTCAGAGCTGCCGCATTCCGGACAGGTATTCGGTTTATCCCGGCTGACAAAAGTGTGGTCGTTTTTACAGGTCCAGACTGGAATACGGTGCCCCCACCAGATCTGTCGGCTGATACACCAATCCTGGATATTTTCCATCCAGTGAAAATAGGTTTCTTCCCAGTGTTGGGGATAGAATTTTATTTTACCTGATTTCACCGCAGTTATTGCCGGGGCAGCCAGGGGCTTCATTTTCACAAACCACTGCTGGGAAAGAAAGGGTTCTATAATGGTATCACATCGGTAGCAATGCGGTGTAGGAGTAATCCGATTTTCTTCTTTCTTAAGTAGATTTAATTTTTCCAGATCCAGTAAAATCTGTTTCCGGGCTTGAAATCGATCCAATCCCTTATATTTTCCTCCATTTTTATTGATTTTCCCTTGTTCATCAATAACTGATATTTGTTCCAGATTATGCCGCTGTCCTACCTCAAAATCATCAAAGTCATGGGCCGGGGTGATTTTTACCGCGCCACTCCCCTTTTTGGGATCAGCATGTTCATCTGCAATTATGGGAATGGGCCTGTTCAATAAAGGAAGCACCGCTGTTTTTCCTACAAATTTCTGGTATCGTTTATCCTGGGGATGAACTGCCACTGCCGTATCTCCCAGCATGGTTTCCGGCCTGGTTGTGGAAACGACTATATACTCCTTACTTCCCTGAAGGGGATAGGCGATATTCCAGAATGTACCTTGTTTATCAATATAGGAAACCTCCTCATTTGCCAAAGCGGTCTGGCAGCGGGGACACCAGTTAATAAGTCGCCTGCCCCGATATATCAATCCTTTCTGATACAATCGAATAAACACTTCTTTTACGGCATTGCTGAGTCCTTCATCCATGGTAAACCGTTCTCTGGACCAGTCACAGGAAGCACCTAATTTCCGCAGCTGCTGCAGAATAATACCGCCGTATTTTTCTTTCCATTCCCAGATTTCTTTTATCAGCTGCTCTCTCCCCAGATCATAGCGGGTTAAACCCTGCTTTTTTAGAGCCGCTTCCACCTTGTTCTGAGTCGCTATACCGGCATGGTCGGTGCCAGGCAGCCATAGCGCTTCATATCCATCCATGCGCTTCCATCTGGTCAATAAATCCTGGATGGTATTATTTAAAATATGTCCCATAGTTAACATACCGGTAACATTGGGGGGTGGAATAACTATGGAATATTTAGGTTTTTTACTGCTAGGATTTACGGTGAACTGACCGCTTTCTTCCCATTTTTTATACCACTTATCTTCGACTTTTTGGGGATCATATACCTTATCAAGTAAAATCTTTGCCATATTTCCTCTTATCAATAATTTGAATTGAAATTATCAGGTTAATCTTTGTAATAACAAAATATTACTAATGTAAGAAATATTTTATTTTTTGTCAAATAAAAGAAAGACAGGAAAATAAAATTAAAGGATAAAATTAAGACAAAATACAAAAGAAAAAAGATAAAATGGAATATTGGAATGATGGAATAAAGGAAAAGATGAGTGGTTATCCGGCATCCGGAAATCTGGTATTTTGTCTCAAGTCCAGTATCTTTTTACTCCTCTGAACTCGAGTCAGGTAAAATCCTGTCAATCATGCTCCTCCAATTTAATTATGAAAGAAATTGTTACAAAACCATGAAAAGATAGAAAAATCACAATAATCAAATAACATATTAAAAACAATAATAAATTACTTGACAAAGGGTATTTATTTTATTACATTTCGCTAAGTAACGAAATGAGAATATGGAAACATTGGTAAAAACATTCAAAGCTTTAGCGGATATAAACCGTATCCGAATAATAAAAATGCTGGAAGTACGACCTTTATGTGTATGTGAAATAACCCATATTCTGGGATTGGCTGCTTCAACCGTATCTCAACATTTATCCATTCTTAAACATGCAGGTTTTATTTTTGCTCGGAAAGAAAATAAATGGGTTAATTACTACTTGAACAAAACAAGTCAACAGAAATATCTAAAAGATCTGGTCTCATTGATTCAGAAATGGTTGCCTGATGAAAAGATTCTCGATCAGGATCGGGAAAAAATAAAAGTCGTGGATCGAAATAAAATATGTGGAATATAATGTTTTATCAATTCGTCATCTGACGAAATAAAAAGGATGATCTATGAACTGGAAAGAAGAATATAAAAAACTTTTAATAATAGTTGCCGTTTTTCTTGCTACCTATTTTTTACCTATTGAAAAAACCCGATTTATTCAAGCTGTTTATGAATCACTGGCACTTGTAAAATGGTATGCCAGAGAGCATGTATTACTTTGCTTAGTTCCCGCATTTTTTATAGCCGGAGTTATCAGCGTGTTTGTGAGCCAGGCTTCAGTGATAAAGTACTTCGGGGCAAAAGCCAAGAAATGGCTGGCATACCTGGTCGCTTCTGTGTCCGGAACCATACTAACGGTCTGTTCCTGTACCATTCTGCCCTTATTTTCGAGTATACATAAAAGAGGTGCTGGACTGGGGCCTGCCATCGCCTTTCTATATTCAGGGCCTGCCATCAATATTCTGGCAATTATACTGACTGCCCGCATCCTGGGGCCTGAACTGGGGATCGCCCGCATTATAGGAGCGGTTATTTTCAGTGTGGTAATTGGTCTGATCATGCATTTCATCTACATAAAAGAGGAGCGGAAAAAGGCCGATGCACAGCTTTTAATGCCGGAGCAGAAAGAAACACGCCCTTTGTGGCAGACTGCCTCCCATTTTTTTATTCTAGTCGCTATCTTAGTGTTTGCCAACTGGGGGAAATCCGCGGATAGTACTGGTCTTTGGCATACAATCTGGTCGGCCAAATGGGGAATAACCGGATTTTTCGGAGTACTATTCGGCATATCTCTGATCACCATTCTGAAAATCAAATGGCAGGGCGTCCTCATCGCAGGCGTTCCGGTTATTCTTGCAGCCATCCTTTTTAAAAATAATCCTCTTATCCCCTTCTCAGTGGCCGTTCTCGGAACTTCTGTACTCATCAGCCGTAAAGAGGGAGAGCCGCAGGATTGGATGTCTTCCACCTGGGGATTTGCGAAACAGATCCTGCCGCTTCTGGCTGCGGGAGTTTTGGTAGCTGGCTTCCTGCTCGGGTCTCCTGAAGGAGGAGAGGGTGTTATTCCGTCAGGCTGGATTTTAAAACTTGTCGGTGGGAATTCCGTATTTTCCAATTTTTTTGCTTCTATTACGGGTGCATTCATGTATTTCGCCACACTCACGGAAGTACCCATTCTCCAGGGTCTGATCACCAACGGTATGGGCAAGGGCCCGGCTCTGGCCTTGTTGTTAGCAGGACCAGCACTTTCATTACCCAATATGCTGGTGATCCGCAGCGTGATCGGCACTCAAAAAACCATTGTATTTGTATTGTTGGTTGTAATCATGGCTACAATATCAGGATTAATTTTCGGAAGTCTTTTTTAGGAGATTAATTATACAGAATATCAATATAATGAAGCTTAAATTTAAATATTGAATTCATACAAAAGAGGTTAAACCATGAAAAAATTACAAATATTGGGCACTGGCTGCCCCAAATGCGAGAAGCTCACTGAACTGACCGAACAAGTGGCTAAAGAGTTAGGAATTAAATATGAAATCGAAAAGGTGAAAGATATCAATAATATCATGAGCTTTGGTATTATGATAACGCCTGCTCTGGTTGTGGATGGAGAGGTAAAAATAGCAGGAACAATCCCAACAAGAGAAAATCTGAAAAAAATTATATCAGGAGAGATCAAATGAAATATATTATTAAGAAGGAAATGATTTTTTCATACATTATTATCATTCTTTTTACAAATTGTACCCAAAATAATGCAAAAAATAAAAATCCTGATAAATCAAACGTTAAATCAGATTCCACTCTCGTCAAAGAGAATACTGAATCAATAAAAGTAACCTTTATTGAACTGGGGTCCGTGAAATGCATCCCATGCAAAATGATGCAGCCGATTATGGATGAGATTGAAAAAGAGTATGCCGGTCAAGTGAAGGTCGTCTTCCACGATGTCTGGACGTCGGAAGGGCGTCCTTATGCGGAACGATACCGGATTCGCGCGATCCCGACACAGATATTTCTGGATAAAGACGGCAAAGAGTATTCCCGGCATACGGGATTTTTCCCCAAGGATGAACTCATTGAGGTATTGAAAAAACAGGGTGTGGAATAATGCAATTCCCCAAAATTCGGATTTATCTTTTTATACTAACGTATATTTTCCCTTTCATTCTTCTGCAGTGCTCCAAATCCGACCCTGAAACAGCCACTCTTATTGGCAGAATTTTTGTCGTCTACGATTCCGCAGCCTGTGAATGTATCCGCGAACAAGGAGAATCGATTATACATCAACTCGATTCTCTTAGGGCTGTTAATGCTTCGCTTGACCATTATTTTACATTCCAATGGATCGATTGGGCAAATGAGCAAGAGGCCGCAAATGCTATCCGCGATCGTTGTAACGATCCACTGATCCCGGTTGTATTAATTGAGAACCCGCAGGAGCAGGCAGTATTCAATTTTTCGTTTGAGTTTGATCCGATATTTTTTCATCAGATTTTAAAAAATTTAAAAGAAATGAAATCCGGTTATTGAATAGGAGCTTTAATATGCAAGATATGTTCGTCTGGTTGACTCAAAGTCTGAACGGCGTGGCGTGGCTTGCCCTGACTGCTTCTTTTTTATGGGGTGTGCTGAGCATTTTGCTGAGTCCGTGCCACCTATCTTCTATTCCCTTGATTGTCGGATTCATAGACGGTCAGGGCATTGTCACCAAGAAACGGGCCTTTGTTCTGGCCACACTCTTTTCTGTCGGCATTCTCATCACTATTGCGGTCATCGGCCTTATCACCGGACTGATGGGACGAATTATGGGAGATGTAGGCAAAATCGGAAATTATGCTGTGGCTGTCATCTTCTTCATCATCGGACTGCATCTGCTGGAGATCATCAGCCTCCCCTTTCCGGGCATGTCCAATCAACCCAAAATGAAGAAAAAGGGCACTCTGGCCGCGTTCATCATCGGCCTGATTTTCGGTGTGGGTTTGGGACCCTGTACATTTGCCTACATGGCCCCCATGTTAGGGATTGCTTTCCGTACAGCTTCAAGCCGTCCGGTTTTTGCAGGATCTTCGATCCTGCTTTACGCCATCGGACATTGTTCTGTCATCGTACTGGCAGGCACGTTTACCAGCATGCTCCAGAAATATCTGGACTGGAACGAACGCTCCAAAAGTGCGGTAATTTTAAAGAAAGTCTGCGGGATTCTGGTGATTCTGGGAGGGATATATCTTATTTATTCCGTTCATTAATTTATAAGGTTTAAGGATGAAGAATAATAAAATCAGGCAAAACAATCCCCGTAAAATGAGTAATATATTCGAGCGTTACCTGAGTATCTGGGTAATGCTTTGTATTATTGCTGGTATTATCCTGGGAAAACTGGCTCCCAATATTGCAACCAGCCTGGACAATATGGCTATTTTTGTTGGTAACGCTCCGGTTGTTTCCATTCCCATTGCTATTTGTCTTTTTTTTATGATGTACCCTATAATGGTTAAAATCGATTTCAGAGAAGTCATCAAAGCCGGAAAAAGTGGAAAACCGGTTGGATTAACCTTGTTCGTTAACTGGGCAGTAAAACCTTTCACCATGTATGCTATTGCCCTTCTGTTTTTGGGAGTGCTGTTTCGCAAACTTATCGGCGCAGAGGCTGTGGATCTGGTCAAAATGCCGTTCAGTCTAGATCTTCCTCTGGGGGCGCATTATGGTGCGGGTACGGTAGTGCTCCAAAATGGGATCAAGATGCTGGAGATACCCCTGTGGCGCAGTTATCTGGCCGGTTGTATTCTATTAGGGATTGCCCCCTGCACGGCCATGGTGCTGGTCTGGGGGTATTTGGCCCGGGGTAACGATGGTTTGACCTTAATAATGGTTGCTATAAACTCCCTTACCATGTTACTTCTCTACGGTGTAATAGGAGGATTTCTCTTGGGTGTGGGAAAACTTCCCGTTCCCTGGCAAGCACTGCTACTTTCTATTTCCATATATGTTGCCCTACCTTTGATAGCAGGATATTTTTCTCGTAAATGGATTATTGCCGCTAAAGGTAATACCTGGTTTAAAGAAAAATTTCTCCACCTTTTAACCCCGATTACTATGATTGCTCTGCTTATCACCTTGATTCTTTTATTTAGTTTCAAGGGTGAAGTTATACTGTCCAATCCTCTGACCATACTCTGGATCGCCATTCCACTTTTTATTCAGACCAACCTGATCTTCTGGCTGGGATACGGTGCGGCAAAACTTTTTAAGATTGAATATAAGAATGCAGCACCTGCAGCCATAATTGGTGCCTCCAACCATTTTGAAGTAGCAATTGCGACTGCAACAATGCTATTTGGGCTTTCGTCCGGTGCCGCCCTGGCAACAGTTATTGGTGTGCTTATTGAAGTACCAGTAATGCTCATGCTGGTTAAAATTTGCTTAAGAACGAGAAATTGGTTTATTAGTCTTAAATAATCCATAAAGCTTTCAAATAAATTTACATTCCTCTTGAAAAAGTTGCCTTATTTTATTATTTTAAATTTGATTGTTTCTAAACACTAAATTAAAATAACTCCACACCTGGAGGCGAATTGGATAGACTTCGTAACAGTATCAGTCGATTGTTATTCCTGCTGCTTTCCTTCTTAATTGTAGGAGTGATAATTGTCATTTTCCTGATTATGCCATCTGACGAATACTTACCTGAAAATGCGATGGAAACGAAAGTATACTATGTAGATAATATTTCTGTACCCCATCAGGAAATTATTGATCGATTTAATCAGATGTACGCTGGTAAAATTAAAATAATCCCCATAAATCTCCCTTTTACTAAATTCAGCACCAATGAGAGAAAAGAACTTTTAACCAGGGCTTTGCGTAGCAAATCAAATCAAATTGACCTTTTTACGGTAGATGTGATCTGGGTTCCAAGATTTGCTCGTTGGTGCCAGCCCTTGGATAACTATTTCACTGCCAAGGAGCGGAGTCAACTTATTAACCATGTTATGAATTCCTGTTACTACAATGATCGCTTTTATGCCATCCCACTTTACACGGATATCAGTCTCATGTACTACCGCAGTGATATTATCAACCGTTTACCCGAAGCTGAAGAAATTGAAAAAAAAATCGCCCGTTCCTTAACCTGGCAGGAATTTATAGATTTACATAAAAAAATGAAAAATTATGGTATTACCTCTCCTTATTATATTTTCTCCGCGGATAATTTTGAGGGTCTAACCTGCAGTTTTTTAGAAGGTGTGACTGATATAAAAAATCAGATTTTTTTTGAAGACTCAATTAATTTAAATTTTCCCGAAGTTGAAAATTCTCTTCAAATGCTAGTCGATCTAGTTGAAACATACAAAATGTCACCTCCGGAAGTTTTAAATTTTGATGAACAGCAAGGATATGAATATGCTCTGGAAAACGATGCAGTGTTTATTAGAGGCTGGCCAGGTCTGCTGAATCAACAATATACCATCCTGGAATATGGACCGAAACTAAAACATATTAAAAAAGCACCTCTTCCCCATCTGGCTGGCTCAACTCCATCTTTACTCTATGGAGGATGGAACTTTATGATATCAAAATACTCTTCCAAAAAAGAAGAAGCGCTTACCTTTATTCGTTTTGCTTTACAGGAAGAAAATCAAAAACTTCTTTTTGAAAAAGGAGGATATATTCCTGTAAATAAAACAGTATATGATGATTCTACCTTCATTCAAGAACACCAGGAGCTGGATAATTACTGGCAGCTGTTACAATATGGTGTTCACAGACCTTATCTGGTAAATTATACCAGGATTTCTGACATTCTTTCTTATTATATACATTTAGCCATAAAAAAAGATATGTCTGCAAGGGAAGTCATTGAAGCCATAGAACACTCCATAAATTCCCAGCAAACTATTTTTAAATAAGAATATGGATACATTTTATG
>CAZKMO010000116.1:0-11407 GCA_964554015.1 uncultured bacterium | reverse complement strand
TTCCTGATCTAAAAAATAGAATACTATTTACCCTGGGAATTATACTTCTTTATCGAGTTGGATGTCATATTCCTATGCCGGGGATTAATGGAGAAGTATTAAGTGAATTTTTTGCTATGAATAGAAATAGTTTATTTGGTTTATATGATATTTTTGCCGGGGGTGCCTTCAGTAAAGCCGCTATTTTTGGATTAGGGATAATGCCTTATATTTCTGCTTCCATAATGATCCAACTTCTGGGTTCGGTGATACCATATTTTCAGCGATTGCAAAAAGAAGGGGAAGAGGGAAGGAAAAAGATTACTCAGATAACCAGATATGGTACGGTTGCAATTGCTGCCGTTCAAGCTCTGGGAGTAAGTGTATTATTAGAAAATTTACCTCCTTCTCAATCTGGTTTTGCTGCAGTTTACAATCCGGGCATAGGTTTTAGACTGATGGTAATGATTACATTATGTACAGGTACTATATTAATTATGTGGTTGGGTGAGCAGATTACGGATAGGGGTATAGGAAATGGTATTTCTTTAATAATTTTTATTGGAATCGTTGATCGGTTTCCTAATGCACTTATAAGTGAGGTTCAATATATTATAAGTGGTAATAGAGCTTTTGTGGTGGAATTGTTCATTTTTGGATTTCTACTTCTCATTATTGCGGCAGTGGTATTGGTAACTGAAGGTGCTAGAAAAATCCCGGTGCAGTATGCAAAAAGAGTGGTGGGAAGAAAAATGTATGGAGGGCAGGCTTCTCATATCCCCATTCGAGTAGCCGGATTTGGAGTTATGGCCATAATATTCTCCCAAGCTATGATGTTCCTCCCTCAGACCATAAAGCAGTTTTTTCCCAACAGTGAATTTGTAGCAAATATTACCAGTTATTTTGATCTTCAATCACCCATCTACTGGATAATTGATGGTCTTTTAATACTGTTCTTTACCTATTTTTATGCTGCCATTGCTTTTAATCCGGTTGATGTGGCTGAAAACATGAGAAAACAAGGAGGATTTATTCCGGGGGTAAGACCAGGTAAAAAGACTGCTGATTATATTGATCATGTGATATCCAGAATTATGCTCCCAGCTGCATTATTTTTTGCTGTGATTGCCATAATGCCTTATTTTGTGAGAAAATATATGAATGTATCAGTACAGTTTTCCGGTTTTTTTGGAGGAACCAGTTTATTAATTATGGTGGGGGTTGCCTTGGACACATTACAGCAGATAGAATCTCATTTATTAATGCGGCATTATGATGGTTTTTTGAAGACGGGAAGAATTAAAAGCGGAAGACGATGATCAATTATATGAATAATGGATTTTATTAGATGGTGAAAAATATAGTAATATTAGGTGCCCCCGGATCCGGTAAAGGAACGCAAGCAAAAAAGTTACAGAAAGAGTTTGGGTGGATACATATTTCTACGGGGGATATTTTAAGGGCCGAAATTGAGGAAAAAAGTGACTTAGGTTTAAAAGTTAAGGAATTTGTGAATCAGGGTAAGTTAGTACCGGATGAAATAATTGTAACCTTAATTGAAAAAAGATTGGGTAAGAATGATATAAAATCTGGATTTTTACTTGATGGTTTTCCTCGTAATGTTGTACAGGCAGAAAAACTTAATAGGATTTTATATAATTTAAAGATACATCTTGATTCGGTTATTCTTATAGAAGTAGATAAAGATGAAATTATCAGAAGGGTTTCTAAGAGATTTGTCTGTGATAATTGTGGTCCGGTCATTATTGACAATGATACTAAGAAATGTCCTAAATGTGGTGGAAAAGTTTATAGAAGAGAGGATGATAAGCCTGAGACTGTAAAACATAGATTAGAAGTATTTGAAGAAACAACTCGTTCTTTAATAAATTATTATAAGGGTCTTAATTTATTAAAATCAATTAGCGGTACCGGATCCATTGATGATGTATACAATAGAATAAAAACAGCACTTGAGAGGAATCTTGATCACCTTAAGAAATAAAAATGAGATTACTAAATTAAAAGAGAGTGCTGAAGTATTAGTTAATGGATTTAAGGCCGTTTATGATATATTAGAAGTGGGGATTAAGACTAAAATTTTAGATCAGGTAGCAGAGCGAGAGATTTTAAAACAAGGCGCAATCCCTGCCTTTAAGGGATATCGTGGATTTCCGTCATCAATTTGTGCCTCAATTAATGATGAAGTCGTTCATGGAATACCTGGTGAACGAATTATACAGGAGGGGGATATAGTTAGTATTGATATAGGGGTGAAGTTTAATGGTTATTTTTCAGATGCAGCAAAAACATTTGCTGTGGGGGAAATATCTGAAGATAAAAAAAAATTACTAAAAGTGACAAAGAAGTCACTTTATTTAGGAATAGAGGAATTTCAAGAGGGAAACAGATTGTTTGATATATCCCATAGAATTCAGAGTTATGTGGAGAAAAAGGGGTTTTCAGTGGTGAGAGAACTGGTTGGTCATGGTATTGGCACTTCTTTGCATGAAGATCCCCAAATCCCTAATTTTGGAAAACCTCATCAGGGGCCAGTATTGAAATCGGGGATGATTTTTGCAATTGAACCAATGGTTAATTTGGGGAAGAAAGAAGTATTATTTAATAATGATGGTTGGACAGTGAGAACTGTAGACAACAAACCTTCAGCTCATTTTGAACATACGGTTGCTTTAACTGAAAAAGGGCCGGATATATTGACTATTGGTCTGGAAGAGTTAAATTAAGGAGTTGTATGGCTAAAGAACCTCCCATAAAAGTTGATGGAACCATTATAGAAACATTACCTAATGCAAATTTTAGGGTTGAATTGGAAAATGGACATAAAGTATTAGCTCATGTATCAGGTAAAATGAGGATGCATTTTATTAAAATATTACCTGGTGATAAAGTCACTCTTGAAATTTCACCGTATGATCTTTCCAGGGGCAGAATTATTTATCGGTATAAATAAGAGGTAATAATGAAAGTAAGAGCATCGATTAGAAAAAAATGTAAAAACTGTAAGGTGGTGAGAAGAAGAGGTGTTATATATATTATATGTACAAATCCTCGGCACAAACAAAGGCAAGGGTGATTTACATTAATAAAACAAAGGAGTTATAGTGGCACGAATTGCAGGTGTAGATTTACCAAAAAATAAAAGAGTTGAAGCTGCATTAACCTATATATACGGTATTGGTTTTACCAGCTCGAAGAAAATATTACAATCAGCAGGTGTTGATAGTAATATACGGGTGAAAGATCTTACTGATAAAGATGTAGCAAAAATTCGTTCCGTAATTGATGCAAATTATAAGGTAGAGGGGGCATTACGAAGCGAAGTTACCATGAATATCAAACGATTAATGGAAATAGGGTGCTATCGTGGCTTACGGCATAAAAAGGGACTCCCAGTACGTGGTCAAAGAACAAGATCAAATGCGAGAAGCAGAAAAGGGAGAAGAAGAAGATAGTATTATAATAAATAAAATGAAGGATTGACTGTGAAGAGAAAAAAGAAAAAAGTTGTGGTAGAAGCAGAAGGAAAAGCGTATATACAATCGTCATTTAATAATACAATTGTTTCCATTGCAGATAATTATGGCAATATTATTTCATGGTCCTCTGCCGGAAAGCTGGGTTTTAGAGGTGCAAGAAAAAATACCCCTTTTGCGGCTCAAATGGCTGCTCAGGAAGCTGCTGAAGTGGCAAAAGGAATGGGATTGAAAAGAGTTAGTGTGATGGTTAAAGGACCTGGTTCAGGGAGAGAATCTGCAATCAGAGCACTACAAGCAACAGGATTAGAAGTTATTGCAATCAAAGATGTTACTCCCATACCTCATAATGGATGTCGACCACCAAAACAGAGAAGAGTATAAAAAATAAATAGGAGAAATTTGATAAATGGCAAGATACACTGGGCCGGTTTGTAAGTTGTGCAGAAGGGAAGGAGAAAAATTATTTTTAAAGGGTAGAAGATGCCTTTCGGAAAAATGTTCTTTTGAAAAAAAGGCCTATCCTCCGGGAGAAGCGGGTAAGAGCAGAAGAATTAAGAAACTTTCTGACTATGGAAATCAATTGAGAGAAAAACAGAAGATCAGGCGTTATTATGGATTATTAGAATTACAATTTCGTAATACTTTTGAGAAAGCAAATAAGAAAAAGGGTATTACCAGTGAAAATCTGATTATAATGCTGGAAAGCAGGTTGGATAACACGGTGTATCGATTAGGATTTGCCTCATCTCGAGCCATGGCCCGACAATTAATAACCCATCGTCATTTTTTAGTAAACAGTAAGATTCTTGATATTCCTTCCTATCAGATGAAACCGGGTGATACTATCCAAGTTAAAGAAGAGCACAGAAAAATGGAAGTTATCCATGATTCTATTAAAAGAATAAAAGAAGAAAATCAATTACCTTGGCTAAAACTAAATAAGGCAAGTTTAACTGGAACCTATGTGGATGTTCCCAATAGAGCAGATATACCAGTTAAATTCAATGAAAATTTAGTAGTAGAGCTTTATTCAAAATAATCAAGTAGAAATATTTGAGGTATATTTAATGAATCCGATGATATTACAAATGCCAGAAAAAGTTGAACGTGAAGAATCAACCTATACTTCTACTTATGGGAAGTTTATTATTCAACCATTAGAGAGAGGTTTCGGAGTAACCTTAGGTAATTCTTTTAGAAGAGTATTGCTTTCATCTATTCATGGTGCAGCTATAACTCATGTAAGATTTGAGGGGATGGTTCATGAGTTCTCTACCATTCCTGGAGTGGTGGAAGATTTATCAGAAATAATCCTGAATCTAAAACAAGTACGGCTTAAATTGATTAATAAGAAACCGGAATTAATAAAACTTCATCTCAAAGGTCCCGGAAAGTTTACCAGTGTTGATATTCAGAAGGAGAGCAGTGATTTGGAAATTTTAAATCCGGATCTACATATTGCAACCCTCAATAAGGATGCAGATATTGAAATGGAATTAAGAATTGGAAGAGGTAGAGGCTATTTCACTGCTGAGGAAAATAGAATATCTGATGATCCCATTGGCACTATTCCCATTGATGCCATCTTTAGTCCCATAAAAAATGTTACTTATTCTGTAGAAAATACTCGGGTTGGTCATCGAACAGATTATGAAAAATTAATTTTAGAAGTAAAAACAGATGGCAGCGTTACCCCGGAAGATGTCCTTACCTATGCTGGAAAAATTCTCAGTGACCATATAAATTTATTTATCAGTTTTGATGTTGAACCAGAAGAAGAAGAAAAAGAATCTCAAATTGATGAGGACATTTTAAGGGTTAGAAAACTTTTAAAGATGAGTGTTGAGAATCTGGAATTATCAGTCAGATCTAATAATTGTTTAAAGGCTGCCAAAATAAAGACCATCGGGGATTTGGTGGAGAAAGAGGAAAGTGAGATGTTGAAGTTCAGAAATTTCGGAAGAAAGTCTCTGCATGAATTAAAAAAGATTCTTAATGAAAAGGGTTTACATTTTGGAATGGATATTAAGAAATATCTGAAAGATGAATGACGTTGTTGATACATTTCATTTTGTGGAATATGAAAGTCCGTAAATTCAATATTTGCGTTATTATGTTTGTTTACTAAAGAGTTAAATCAACTACGTCATGAATAAGATGTATATTTTGATAATAGGAGTTTTGGTGAATTATGCGACATAGAAAGAAAGAATATAAACTAGGTAGAACTACTGCTCACCGGCAAGCAACCCTGGTAAATTTAGCCATTGCTTTATTTAAATATAAGCATATAAAAACCACAGTTGCCAAGGCTAAAGCTGCCCGGGTTTTTTCCGAGAAATTGATAACTTTAGCCAAGAAGCCGAGTGTGCATACCAGAAGAGTAGCTTTGAGGAAATTAAAGAATAAAAAGAAAGCAATCAAAATTTTATTTGATGACATTGCTCCCCAATATGCAGACAGACCGGGAGGGTATACCCGGGTGGTCAAACTTGGTTCCCGCCTGGGGGATAATGCTGATATGGCTATATTAGAGTTGGTTGGGTATGATATGGCTAAGAAGAAAAAAGAAAAAGCCAAGGAAAAGGAAGAGAAGAAAGAGGAAGAGGAGAAGAAGAAGAGATTGAGGGGCGGAAAGTAAGTTTAGAATTATCGATATTTTTATTTGTAATAATATTGACCTCAAAGGTTTTAAAAACCTTTGAGGTCTTTTTATATGGTGGGATTGAAATAAAGGTTCCGGAGATCGGGTTTTACCACGACATACATTCACTGATTAACTCAGGAATATTCAAATAAACGACATAAACCATTCCTCTCCCTTCGGGAGAGGATTTAGGAGAGGGGCTTCATCCTTTTAATTCTGTAGCTTGTATTGTTTAATGAGATGAATATCGTAGGTCGGGGTTTACCCCGGCATTCTTGATCGTTCCAGGGTTCTTACCCTGGAACGAATTATAGTGGAGGGCTGAGCCCTTCTTCTTTTTGCAATTTAAGGTGAATCGGTGGGCCGTTGGCCCACCCCTACATGACTATATTTGCTTCATTTGATACGTCACCATATTCGAGATAATATGTTAATTTAATAATCGCATCATTTAATGGTGTTCCAGACTCAGACAGCACTACCCCTGTTAAATTGTTTGAATTATATGTTGATTCTGTAGGGGATTTACAATTTATTATTATTAAAAATATTATTAATGCAATACAATAAAATTTCATATTTTATTCCCAATTATATTTGCATAACGATTAAATCACCGGTAAAAACAACCGATACTTTCCGGGACACCGGTTAAGAAATGTACCTGAACCCAAAATCCGTTCCCGCCGCGAAACTTGTTGCTCAACATACGCACCACCCGTTGGCTGAATGTAAATTTAAAACGATGCGTAGCGTTTTTATCCGGTGCATTTTGGGGTTCTACATTATTTTCACCTTTTTAACGGTCCCGGCATATGAGCAGTTTGCGATTTTCCAGTGTTGTTCGACAAAACTCCAAAAACAAAGGATTTTGTGCGCCAGCGCAAAACTCTTTTCTCTTCATATTTAAGCACACTTTTTTAATTTTTTAAACTTAAATAAACTTCTTGAATTTAACACTTTCAATTAAAAAATTAAAAGTGTGTGCGAACTTCACTGTCAGACCGCTAGCAAGCAAATTGCTTATATGTCGTGTTGGCATTAGTTATTTCATTTTTTTCATCAAATCTGGTATCTTATTGACTAGTGGAAGCTTAAAATCAGGATCTAAAACAAGTTCTTCTATTGGATTTTTAAATTCCTGTTTTAATAATACTTGCTTTTCTTTACCATCAAATATCTGCTTTATTATTTCACCGTTATTCAATTTATATGCAATTTCGACTTCAGATATATCTGCTTTGCCAGTCTTATTAATTAGAGTTTCAACATGATATTTGTTATCCTGTGTTTTATTAATTGTTGTATCAATCTGGTATTCAAGAAAATAATTGGAGTAAAACCATTGATGAAAGAAAGTGTCTAACTTACGATTACTAATATTCTCACAAACGTTTTGGAACATTTCAATGGTTACATTAATTCCTTTATAATTATTTAGAAAGTATTTAAATATTTCAAAAAAAGTATCTTCTCCAATTTCATAAGCTAAAAGTCGAAAAACAGTAAATGATTTTCCATGCAATATAATATTATTCCAGTCAAAACCTTGTTTATTCAATGAATCTATCTGCTGCATTATAGTTGTATTGTAACCTTTGTATATTCCAAATAAGTATTTATATAAGTATTTTCTATAATCCATCTTCACATTCCTATTTACACAATATAACCTGTCTGTATAAATACCCATTGCAATACCAAACCATTGAGGATAATTCAAAGGTTCAAGAATATAATTAAACCCCCAATACTGGTGAGCTATTTCGTGTGCCATTATCCACTGAGCGTGTGATTCTGCTTCTGCGCCTTTCAAATCAATGCCGCGATGAATAGCCACAACATTCGGACATACAGGATAACCACCTTTTGGTTTATCCTGCCAGGGAATAATATTTAATATTGGTTGAGGATAAAAACCTAAAGTGTCCTTATAAAAATTAATAATATCTTCAGCATAATTTAAAAGTTTTATTCCCCATTTTTCATCATCTTTAAAATAAATTGACCTAACTAAGATATTATCTGCAACATTAATTTCTTTAATAATTGCATCTCTGAAAAATACAACTCCATAAGAAGGAACATCTTTTGCTTCAGTTTGAACTATAATTAAACCATTTTGAGTAGTTTTATCTTTTACAAAACCAGTAGTTGCTAATTCAAGACAGGAAGAATATATAATTTTAACATAATAGTCTGAATGTACTTGAAAATAATGGATGAAATTACCATCTGTATAATATGGTATTAATGGTATATCTTCGGAAAAAAACAAAATTCTATCTCGATAGTAATCCTTTTTATTTGTTATAAAATCAACTTCAATATTTATATGTTCATTTTTCTTTATTGGTTTATTCAGTTTTAATATAAAACCTTCGAAACCCTGTTCTTTCTTGGATGCAAATTGCATATTAACCCGATAATTATTCACTTTGAAATGTTTTATCAATGATTTTGCACTATCTAGTTGAAAATGAAATGGGATTTCGGTTACTTCTTTATCAAAAAAATTATACCACATTACCTGCATCTTACAATACATACGTAATTCCGTACTGTCAAATCTCATTTCTAAATTATACTGTAAATTTTGAGATGCAGTTTTTATACTACCGCTTAGAATTAATAATTCTATTAAGAAAAAAATTTTTTTCATTGTATATCTTTTTTAATGCCTTGTCCTAATAATTAATGCCAACGGGTTGTGTATGTGTAGTGCGGGATTACCCAGCGAAAACCTATCAGCCTGCCTGCCGCAGGCAGGTTTACACTGACTTTTTTACGAGTCACAAACCTACGAAAACCTCTAAAACCCGCATGCACTATACCATGTGTTGTGGGTATGTGCTTATTTTATTGACTTTCAGTTCTCGTTTTCTGTATTTTCTATAAATAAATTCAATAATAAAAGCTCCAAGAAATGTAAATATACTTGCATAGAAAGCATTGATTTGTGTATCCCATTGATATTTCATCAGTGCTGCAAAAACAACCAGCAGAATAATTAAATTGATTATGATAAGGATGCCATTCCCTCCATACGCTTTCCGTAATTTTATATGAGAAATTAAAACAAAAATATAAATAACAGTAAAAACCGAACTTGTAATTGAAGCAATTGCTCCTAAATCAAAGAACAAGGCAAACAATAAGCCTAAGCCTGCGGTAAGGTATAACCCTTCGGTTGATTTAAACCAAACTTTCCTTTCAAAGATCTCTGGTAATTCACCATCTTTAGCCAATGAATAAGAGATATTGGCACCGCCAAATATAGTTGCATTTAGAGCTGAAGAAATAGAGAATAATGCTCCAATTGTGATAAGAATAAAGCCAAAATTACCTAAAAATGGTTTTGCAGCAATAGCTAAGGCATTTTCTTGTGATTTAATAATATCTGACAATGGAAGGTTTCCAATTGTAACAAGTGAAATCAGTATATAGAAAATCATCACAAAAAAGATGCTAATAATTATTGCTAAAGGAACGTTCTTTTTTGGGTTTTCTACATTTTCAGAAGCATTTGTTATAAGTCCAAATCCCACATAAGACAGAAAAAATATAATAGACGCATTTAGTAATCCGCTTGTGTGAATTGTATCAAAATTTGGGGTTGTCATTTCCCAGTTAATTGTTATAAACCCACCGAGCATAAATACTAATAAGATAGATAACTTTGTTAAAACAATATAAAATTCTGCTTTTCCTACAGCTTTGCTCCCAAAAAAATTGAGGGCTGTAAAAAACGCAATAACAATTACTTCAACTATTCCAATGGCAAATTTTGTAGATTCTATATGTATAAAAGGTAGAAAATAGCCTGCAAAACCTTTTACAAAAAGTGAAATTGATACTACATAAGTTAACCACATAAGAATGCTTAATGCTCCAGTTACAATATTGTCTCCAAGACCTTTCAAAATAAATGCGATTGGACCAGCGTTTGATATAATCTTTCCTCCTAATGTTGCGTAAGAATAAGCTACAATTAAGGCATATATTCCCGAAAGAATAAATGCCTCAGGCAAATCATTTCCTGCAATTTTAGCACCTAATCCAAAAATTGAAAAAATACTGGCACCTATCATTGTGCCTATTGCCATTGATGATACTTCTATTAAGTTTAATTTCTTGATTTCTCCCATTATTTACCCTTGTTATTTATGAAATTCTTCGTTCCTCCAGCATTACCCACAACGGTGAGTATAAGAATAGTAGCCGATTGCGTGTTTCATTCCTGTCAAGATATATAAAAGCTGAAGCGGAAGACAACCTTTGAATTTACTACTGTCTCGGCTATTATTTTTATATATTGTTATCAACTTTAATATTTAATAATATTCTAACCTCCTTGTTTCAATTGACACATGAGATGGTTCAATTGACTCATTATAATAATTTTTTATAATTCTTTTAGTCCAATTATTTTTGTCATCAAATTCTTGGTATAAATATTCATTCTCAGAATGTATAAACGGTATATTTTCAAATTCCTGGTAGAATTGCTCAATCCAAATTTTTATTCCTTTAATAGTTTCAACTTCGTTTCGAGATAAGAAATTTATAACCTCTTGAAAACCTGAAGATAAAATAGTCTTATTTGAAAAATTAATTGCAAGATTTTTATGATTATACTCCCATGTTCTAATATGAAGATACTCATCATGCCCTGATTTTTTAGACTCATGAGCAAGCATTTTTATTAATTGTTTTTTTCTGTTTAAAAATATTATTCCATCCTCTATTATAGTATTTGTCGAATCTAAAACATAATACAGTTTTTCTTTCTCATTTAAATGAATACTAATTTCCTTACTAATTAATTTGTTACTTTGATTATAAACATGAAATTCTGAAGTACTATCTTTATCAATCCGCTTGAACACATGCTTTTCAGATATATCACCATTATTATAGTTTTCCTGACTAATAAGTTGCCCTTTATCAGTAAAAAGATATTTATCGCTTGATATCCCTTTATCACCCATAACCCATTCCTCATTATCAATAAATGCTTCGTAATATTCAATATTAAATGACTTTACATTGCCTTGCAAACCATGCTTTTCCCAATCAGAATTTTTTCTTTGGCATGAAATAATAAGTATTGAAATGCTAATAATTAAAAGAGATGTTTTTGTTTTCATAACTTTTTGGTTTTATTTTTGATAACGGTTGGTATATGCAAAGTAGGCGATTGCGGGTTTCAAACTAATCAAACCTTTACAAAGTTGAAGCGGGCTACAGCCACTAAATTTAGTACTATCACGCCTATTTT
>CAZKMO010000115.1:0-11439 GCA_964554015.1 uncultured bacterium | reverse complement strand
GAAACCCGTGCGGAAGTTACCCGAATTTTAAATCCTCGGGGACGACCCGGTATCTTAGGATTATCAGTAAGGGAAGCCGGTGTTTTGGCTATACATATAGGAAGGTGGCGATAACCATGGTTTTCAATACGGCGGATTTCCCTTTTTGCGATTGAGGTAAGTTCCAGTCCGGAGGCACCGTATATTTTTTTTGCTACAGCCTCAATCTTTTCCATGATAGATGAATCGGTATTGTAAATAAATTTTATCTTCTTAGGCTTCTGGCAGAGATCCAGAACTTTCTCTGCCAGTTCGGTACCGCCTTTTCCGCCTGATTCGCGATAGTCAGTAATAATGGCCTCGATATTATTATCAGCACAGGCCTGCTTGATTTCTTGGAGTTCCTCATCTGTGTCATCAGCGAAACGATTGATTGAAATTATCACTGGCACTTTAAATTTACGAATATTCTCCACATGTTTGCCTATATTTTCTATACCATGTAGAGCATAAGCGCGTTTGGTAACCACCAGAACCGAGGCCGCGGGATTCAGTCCGCCAATCCGGCATTTAATATCAAAGAATTTCTCTGCTCCCAAATCAGCACCAAAACCTGCTTCTGTAACCACATAATCTGCGAGCTTAAGTGCCATACGGGTAGCAATAAGGGTGTTGCATCCATGGGCGATATTAGCAAACGGTCCTCCATGAATAAATACGGGTGTCCCCTCAATGGACTGTACCAGGTTGGGGTTAAGGGCATCTTTAAGGAGAACTGCCATGGCACCATGAACTCCCAGGTCACGGACCAGGACCGGCTTACGCAGAGAATCATAACCAATAATGATTTTTCCCAGTTTTTCTTTAAGGTCAGATATATCCTGAGCCAGACATAAAATGGCCATTACTTCGGAAGCAGCAGTTATTTCAAAGCCATCTTCCCGCATGACACCATTACTACCCTGTCCTTCCAGTCCCACAAGTATACTTCGCAAGGAGCGATCATTCATGTCCATAACCCTTTTCCAGAGAACCCGCCGGGCATTGATTTCAGGTTTAGCTTTTTGATGGAGATGATTATCAATGACTGCAGCCAGAAGATTGTGAGCAATTGAGATAGCATGCATATCACCGGTAAAATGCAGGTTAATATCTTCCATGGGAAGTACCTGAGAATATCCACCCCCGGCAGCCCCACCCTTGAGTCCAAAGCAGGGTCCCAGGGAAGGTTCACGTATAGCGACCATTGTTTTCTTACCTATGATCTGCAGGGCCTGACCCAGGCCGATAGTGGTAGTGGTTTTTCCTTCTCCCATAGGAGTAGGAGTCATGGCTGTTACTAAAATGAGTTTACCGTTTGGTTTATCCTGTAAACGTTCTATCAGTTTCAGCGGAACCTTGGCTATGTAGGGTCCATAAGGGATGATATCATCCCGGGATAATCCAATAGTATGAGCAATCTCTTGGATAGGTTTTTTGTGACACTCTTGTGCAATTTCAATATCATTTTTCATAATCTATACCCGTGGTTTTCCAAAACTTCCAAGCAGGCCAATTATATTATCTTTGGTTATGACATGCTTGTTGAATAAATCAAGAATTTTTTCCAGGTGCAAATCAATGCGTATGCCAGGTGTTGCTGGTAATTTCTGATCACATACGATAGTAATATCCTCAAGTTTAATTTGTTCTGTTTCTACCATTTGCTTTTTAATATCTTCCATAGAACGTTTGGCAACCTCATCCACAACTATCTCACCGGTTACCAGGCGGGAATCATGATCAATGTTGAGTTCCACATTATAACTGTGATCAATACCGAGTTTCTGGGTGATTACATCCAGAAAAACTGAAAATCCCGTTGATACAATGCAGATTTTATATCCCATTATTTTAAGTGTCTGGAGAAGTTCAGTGGTACCGGCTTCTATGCATAAATTATCGGCAATTGTAGATAGTACATCATCGGAGAGCCCTTCCAGCAGTTTTGCTGCTTTGGTTAGGACAGGTATGATATTAGGTCCCGAGTAAGCAGACTTAATATCATTCTTTCTGATTCCGGTCTGATCCAGAATTTCCTGAACCGTATTTGCAGGTATAAGGCTGTTTACTATATCGAACAGGATAATCCGTTTCTTTTTTATAAATACATCCTTGGTTTGGAAGATGGCATTAATGCCCATTGTACTCATTTTTCTAATAATAACGTTTTTAAGATTGTCTATGGGCAGAGTACAGTTACTTACATCCGTGAGAAGTTCGGTGAGAAATATGCCTTGGCGGGCAATATTCTGGGTAAATTCAATATTGGCTTTATAATGAGCCAACGTTTGTGATACCGATGCAATAATACCGGGTTTGTCATGTCCCACCAGTATCATGAGAATATTCTTCTTTTCTAAGCTGCGTGCTTTTGGATGGTAGGCATCCACCGATAAATTCAGTCCAGTGTCTTCAGCTATGTTTTGTATTAGATTCTTGAATTCATTAATACGAATTTCACAATCAGTAAGATCAACCACTAAATAAATGGTAAAGAGTCCATGCAGTACATCCTGTCGAATATCAGCCATATTGCCTCCTATGGAGGAAATAGCAGTAGTGATATTCCCTACCAATCCCACCTCATCATTTCCCATACCATGAACCATGTAAAGTCTTTTTTGTGGCATAAGCAATTCCTTTGTTTATTAGTTCTTGGATAATGTTTTTAATCTATTTATTATTTATATATAATCTCATCAAATTGAAATTACTTTTTTATAGATAATATGATACTTACCTCAAGGTAAGGGATAAGTTCTCTCTTTGAGTCTAGCTTTATGACAGCTTTATGAACCTGTATATAAACAAATAAAATGGCTTTTTATGAGGAAAAAATCAAGTGTAAAGTTGATTTTTTTTATTTTTTAGTTATCGAATCAACAACATTTTCTGTGTTGCTTTAAACTGACCTGCCTGGATAACGCACAAATAAATACCGGAAGGCAGGGGATGGCCGGTTGCATTTTTTCCGCTCCACTCTACAGTATACACACCCGGCTTTTGGGGTTCGTCTTTCAGAGTCATTACCAGTTTTCCCAGGGCATCATAAATTTTTATCACTACCTGATACAATGATTTATCTGCAGGCAGGAAATATTTGATGGTAGTTTCGGGATTAAAGGGATTGGGGTAGTTGGCATGGAGCTGAAATTTTTCCGGAGTATTTAAAGATTTTTCTTTAACTTCTGTTGCATCATAACTGACAAAAAAGCCCTTGGTTTCCGAGCTCCAGAGACTATCCCCACTGAGATTCTTGGCCAGAACTTTCCAGAAATAGGTGGTGCCAGGCATTAGAGAATCTACGGTGCAGGTGGTGTCGTAAATGGCTGATATAATACGTGGATTGCTGAAATTTTCGTTGTTATCCAGGTATAAATGATATTCAATTTCAAAAGGCAAATTAACCCGTATTGGTGAGGGTTGACGCCATTTGAAAGACACGTTGACTGTTTCAACTATTTCATCATATTCAGGTTCTAAAAGTGAAAAGGGAATAAGAGTATGATTAATGGGTGGATAAAGATAGTATTTTGCAAAGATTCCCAGATTACTTCCATCTTGGTCTTGACTTTCCCAGCATACAGCAAATCTGTCATTAGATAGATTACTTATACTTGGATTGTATTGATCAGAGTTGATATAGGAATTCATTTGAAAATAAGTACCTTTTTTACTTCCATTGCTATTAAATAGTTGACCATAAATACCAAGGTATGTGCTATCCTGTTGCATACTTTCCCAACAGATAATAAAATCACCATTAGTTAAATGACTAACACATGGATTGTAATTAGTATATTTTTTATATGTATTCACTTGAAATTCAGACCCTCGTTTGCTTCCATCACTGTTAAAAAGTTGAAAAGAAATATTAAAGATGTTGGGATTCCAACTATAACTCCACCAGCAAATAATAAAATCGCCATTGGTTAAATGAGTGACATTTGGTTTTTTAAAATAATAATAAATAGATGTGGCTACTTGAAATTCCGTTCCTTTCTTACTTCCATCACTATTAAAAAGTTGATAATAAATACCGTAACTATTAGTATCTTGACCAGAACCTACCCAACATATAACAAATTCACCATTGGTTAGATTGCTGACACTTGGAGAGCTTTTAATATTTGTATAGGTATTCACCTGAAATTCAGTTCCTCGTTTGGATCCATCTTCGTTAAACAGTTGGGCATAAATTCCCCAGCCGTTGTCATTTTGATTATAACTTTCCCAACAAACCACAAATCCATCGTTCTTTAGAGAACTAACACTTGGATAATATTGTGAATCATCAGTATAAGTATTTATCTGAATTTCATTACCTTGTTTACTTCCGTCACTGTTTAATATTTGACCAGATATATTACTATTACTGCTATCTTGGTTATTACTTTCCCAACAAACAACAAAATTACCATTGGTTAAATTGCTGACACTCGGACAACCTTGGTAACCATCAGTATAGGTATTCACCAGAAATTCATCATCTTGCTTACTTCCATCACTATTAAAAATCTGACCAGATATACCACAACTGCTGCCATCAATACCATAACTTTCCCAGCAAATAATAAAATCACCATTAGTTAAATGACTGATACATGGGTTAAATTGGTTACAGTGTGTGTAGGTATTCACCTGGAATTCCTGATTATAAAGAACTCCCTGAGCATGCAGAATTAAATTATAACAGAAAAGTAAGATTGTATATATTATGGTTAAATTTTTCATAATAAATAATCCTATTTAATCAATAACATTTTCTGTGTTGCTTTAAACTGGCCTGCCTGAATTACGCAGAGATAAATGCCAGTGGGCAGGGGGTGTCCGGCTGCATCTTTGCCGTTCCATTTTACAGTGTATACACCCGGCTTTTGGGGTTCATCTTTCAGAGTTACCACCAGTTTTCCCAGAGAATCATAGATTTTTATTACCACCTGATACAATGATTTATCTGCAGGTAAGGAATATTTGATGGTGGTCTCAGGATTGAAGGGGTTGGGGTAGTTGGCAAAGAGTTTGAAGGTATTGGGGGTTAAATAAGATCCATTATCATTTATATCATCCGGATCTGCATAAAGGGCGGTATAAGGAGTCAATATCTGAAATTTTAAGCTTAACTCAATAATCTGGTTTACCAGTTCATCTGTTTCACCATATATCTCGATCAAGTCAAGCAAGTGATTAATTTTTTCCTGGGCCCACAGGCGAGGAACAAAGCGATACTTACCTGATGTATCTGTAAATGAAAAGGTTTTTATATAATTAACCGAATCTTCTCTCATCCAGCCGGACAAGGTGACAGGGTAGGTGCCGCTGCCGTTGTATAAACCAACCTCAAGGGTTTGGGTTCCCCAGAATAAATCCAGCAGATTTTTGGGGTAACGATCATATACCGGTAACCCTCCGTAGGTTATTTTAATATCAGTCATCACTGGTTTGGATATGCGTTTAAAATGGTTGTTCACTAATAAGGCAATACTGTCATCTGAGGCTATAAAGGTTGCATAGCCGAAATTATCCATGGCTAATTTGGTAAGCAAGGATTGGTTTATATCCTCACCCACCCCAAAGGAAAAAATGCGCACATTCTCGGTGTTTTTCTCTCTGGTCCGGGCTATAATGGAATCGGGATGAGTGATTCCTATGGTAGGCTCTCCATCGGTCAGGAAAACAATATTTTTAGTGGCTGTATCATGATAGGACTGCATCAGAGAAGAGTCCAGGGCAGCACTGATATTGGTCATTCCCAGAGCATACATCTCATAAACAAAATCATGAGCTTCTGTTATATTTGCTGTATTGGCTGCCACCAGATCATTTTTGAATTTTATAACATGGGTGCCAAAGGTAATAATATTAAAATGATCCTGCGGATGTAGTAAATCCAGAAAGAAGTCAATAGATTCTTTGGCCTGTTTGATTCGTTCTCCTTCCATACTGGAGGAAACATCCGCAGTGAATATAATATCCTTGGGGAGTATTTCTTCTTCCTCTATGCTATCCGGGGGTGTAATCCATAAAGCATAGAAACTGTCGGTTCCGAATGAATCTTCCAGTACGGGTGTATAGGTCAACAGACTGAATTCCACATTTTCCCGCAGGGTTTCCATCTCAATAATCACATCCGTATCCGGATAAAAATTTTCATCTCCAAATTCCATAGAATAATGATTGTCACTGTGTTTAACGATTTGGGTAGCTGCAGAATTTTCATGACTGGGTGATTGAAAATATTTAAAGGCATTTTGTGATTGGGCATCCAGGGTTAAATGAACTGTTTCCAGGGGATCAGAGGAAAGATCAAGGGTATTCATCAGGTATTTATATTCTAAAATTCCAAAATCATAATTAAGCAACTCCACATAGGTTATTTCAGTACGGAATTCACTCTGGGCATTTACCGGTACAATACTCAGCCGGAACATATTGTCACCCAGGTATTCCAGCAGCGCAGGATCCAGCCAGTGGTATAATTTCTGATTATAGGCTTTAATAGCCTGCTGTCTTTCCCGTATTTCAGCTTCAAACCGTTCACCATTTACCCAGTAAACCAGTTCGGTAATCATGGCATTTTCAGGAAGGGGGAAAATATAAATCGCTTCTGCCGATTGGTTCAATGTGTTGAAAAAAACCTGATCCACATGCGTTTCTGCCACCTGATCCTGAATATTTACCATAACTTCAATGGATTTAATCCACACTTTTTGATATTGATTATTGCTCCATCTGGGACGAACAAATAGTACTCCGGTGGTATATCCATTCTCCAAGAGAAAAAAAGTCAATAAAAACCATAAAAAATATTTTTTGAAAGAAATTTTCTTCATAGCTAACCCCTCCTAGATTAAAAAAAATATGGAAAAAAATTAATAATATATAATGATTTTATTGTTTAATATAAGTATTTTTCACTATAAAAAAAATAGATTATATCTTGTTTTTTATTTATGGTAAAATATATGATACTTTATTAATGGTAAAATTATCACCCCTAGCGACCCTCTTCCACCACAGCCTTCCTGGCAATAGTAATGTCATGGGCAACAGCAGGTCTGAGCAGTTCCCAGTGAAAGCGGAGATGATCATTTTCTTTCCAGGACTTACCGTCCTGTTCACTGTAATGCACCAGAGGCATATCCTGGTATAAGGGACGGGTGATACTGATCACTTTATCCCAATACTTCAGGGCCTTTTCAAGATGGTTAATAGCGTCTTTATCGCTTTTTTGCCCTAAGTTAATCCGGTACGTCTGCAGGGCAACTGCTCCTTTTAATTTTTGGGCAAAGTATAATCCCAGGTAAGCCCAGGCCTTGACGTCAGCTACCTCGAAGAGAAGTGAAGTATTATGAGCTGTATCGATATTCTTCACCAGATCCAGGGCGTGGTTGCAGTCTCTCTCCAGCCTTTCAGCCAGGATGGGAGGAGTTATTTTATCTTTTCCAAAATCACCTCCGGCAGCCATGGTTTTCACATATTCAGCCACTGATAGGTAACTGTTATCCAGAGGCTTGTGATAGATCTGCCGGTCTATGGAAATATAATCCACTCTTCTGACCTCAGGATCAAGGGCTAAGAATCCTTCGCTGTATAAAGTGAAATCCCAGGTACAGTCAAAAATAGAAGCCAGACGCAAAGGGGTTTTACTGGCCAAGGCATAGGCATCAAAAAGCACTTCAGCCTCTTTCCCGTACCGCCGGACAAATTCTGCTTTAAATACCTGGTCCGGAGTGGCGGGATTATAGAGCAGTCGTCCCCAGAGTTTATAAAAGAGCCACTGCCGCTGGAAAGCATATTTCCAGTCGACCGTAAAGCCTGGTTTGGTGAAATAATCCTTGGCCGGAATATAGGTTTCGGAGCCGATAAAATAACCGCCCACATAATCATGAGTATTCATTTTGATATGTCTACGTATGAAATCAGCCACTCCCCAGCGCAGACAAAAGAAATCTTCATTGCGAACCGTCCAGATAATCTTATAGCCCTCTGGCTTGGGGTTCCAGTAGGTTCCGTATATTTTTCCTCCATGTACCTTAATCAGCTTAGGGGTGGAATGTCCGTGAGACCAGTTGAATTTAAGACTGGCCCATATCGGTTTTATAAAACAATCCAGGGCTGCTTCCTGTTCAATTCCCCTGCGGGTAATCTGCTCCATGTCAATATTGGTAGCACCCAGGGAGCCGGTACTACCGGAAAAAGGAATACGATGTATTAGTTTTGATTTGCGGTTGGCCAGACGCATACCTTTAATTATGGTATCCCGTATCCAGTTCTCCCGTTGCTGGGGAGTCATGCCGCCCATTCCTTCTCCCAGGGTCAGACCGATACCGGTAAGATCGGGATATTCATTCAGCATTTGGGTTACGCATTGACGAGTATAGTGTTTAATGATTTCCGAGGTATCCGCCTGTACAAAATGATGATGTTCCGGGTTATTAATAGCCACTTTATGGGCCCGGGCAAATTCCGGGGTGACAAATATGTTAAAGGGCATAATATAGATGTCGATTCCTCTTTCTTTGGCCAAGTGAAAAATGCCGTGGAATAATGTCTTCCACTCCTTCATCTCTTGCTCAGTCCAAGGACTTGCTTCCGGAAAATTATGGGGCTTAATTAAAAATGTATAGGGGTGGAGATTCCACAGGGTAAGGGTGTTAAACCTGTTTTTCGCCATCATATCCAGGAAAGCTTTCCAGAATTCGAGATCACGGCAGGTCTCCTGATGCTGGGTGAGGGCATAACTGTGCCTGTAGGTATCCCAGGGAAGATCAAACTTGATGGCCCGGAAATGCAGGGCAGTGGCCTCCCTTTTTTCCTTCAGGTTCTCCAGAGTAACACTGTTCCCCAGATCTTCGGCCAGGGAGAGGGCACCGTATATTACCCCTCTTCCATCTCCTCCGGTTATAGTGATGCTTTTGTTTTTCCGTCGGATTTCATAGGCTTCAGGTTCTAATTCTTGAGGATTGATAAAAAGATGAATGGAATAATCCGCCTTTACTTTTCCAGTTGCATAGCCTTTATCTGAAAGGGATTGTTGCAGTATTTTAGCAGCATAATTGACTTGAGCTGAGGTGGTATCGTAGCGAAGTTGGACAGTTTGACTGATCCCAGTACTGGTTTCCCCGACATATACCATAAAACAGAGCAGAAGTATTTTTTTCATGATTAAGCCTTTTATAAAGGTTATATTTATTAATATCTCAATATCTTATATGAAATTTCTTTGAAAATTCAATACAATTTCTGATATTATGACTTTATAATGAAAATATTTATTTTTGAATCACTTTGTACAAACGCCACCTTCCCTGCAAGGTAACAGGTTCCAGGTAGTCCATAGATATTGATAGTAAATGGATATCTTCATTGCCATTTATCAAAACATAATCGAAGTATAAAAAATCTTGCTTTTTAACCCGTTCTGCAAACCATTCTAATCCGGGAGTCCAAGGGATTGCTCGTGGTTTCTTAAACTGGATAATTCCAGATGCGTGTCTGGCAAATGAAAAGTTAATATCTGCACCTTTTAATACTTGCGTGTAGGCAAAAAGTTGCAAAAAAGGACGACCTTTGAGATATCTGCTATCTTTAATAAAATCCAACCCTAAAACCCTTTGATTTTCAGGAAGAGCTTTAAGTGATTCAGACAAGCCAGATAGTTCTTCTTTTTGGTAATCATACCATGATAGTGTGGTAGAAATTAAAAATAGGGTAAGCAGGAATAAGGTTATTATATAGAGTAATCTTTTTCTTATTACAGGTGCGGGAAAGGAAAGAAGGAAAAATATAAGGGCAATAGGGAACCACCTTTGGGAGAAATAGATAGTGTTCATGTATTTATCTGGAGCAAAAAGCATAATTAGGGAAAAAAACACGGCACTTAACAGAAGTAATAAATCAGTTTTTTCTTTTAAATGTCGATAATTTGTAATAATGGATAAAAGAATCCAAACCACAACAGCTATAACCATAATAATTTCGATTTCACCTCGTAAGCCCCCTAACATAGAATCAATAAAATAATCCGCCGATAATCTTTTCAATGGTGAATAGAACCAATGGGGAGCGATATCAAATCCTCCTGCTTCACGTGCTGAAGATAAAAAATGGTACCAGATAGTGGCAATAATACCAATAGGCACTACTGGAGATAGACGATAAATAAAAGATTTCCAATTTTTCCAATGAAAGATACTGTAAAAAAATAACCACATACAAGCGATTAAAAACCATAAAGCATGACTGCCATAGAGTAAAAGCGATAAAGCCACTGTGATAAACCAATTTTTTTTGTTTAGGGGTTTGGACGTATGAATAATCCAAAAAACAAAAATGGGCCAGCCTATCAGAAAGTTTAAGAATCCCCAATACAAGGAAAGATTATAAATAAATATTAAGGCTAGAAAGACATTTGCTAGGGGACGGTTTCTTTTCCTGGCCAGGAAAAAAATTGATCCTCCCCATAAAAGAACTATTATCATTAGTACGATTTTTCCGGCGAGAACGGGAGGGAATATAAGTGAAGATACCGCTATTAATATATAAATGAGATTATTGGGTGCATACCAATTTATGGAATAAAGCTCAGTATTACCCTTAATGGTTTCTGTTAATAAGTAGATTTGGCTTAAATGCTGAGGGAGATCGGTTGAGGGGGCATAGGTTACGAAAAAGAAAGGTAATAGAATAAGAAATAAGGAAGCTATAACTAATATTTTAGGTTTAATATTATTCTTTAGGGATATTTTGCCTATTTTCATTTTTATACTCCCAAATATTAGGTCAATGATATTGGATTATATGACTATGTCAAGAAAAAATAAAATAATATTTTAAAAAATTTTTCAATTAATAATAGTCTCTAGAACGACAGGATAGTATGCTTACATAGTGGTTAAATGGGAATAGAGAAATCAGAATTAATACCCAGCGATTTAGAAAAATACAATAAAACTTTTTTTTCATTATGTTTCAAAAAAATATATATTTTGTTAGTAAACTTACTTTCAGAACAGAGTTGCTAATCGATTTATAACCAGTTTTAAACCTTCCCGGAAACTTAATGTGTCCGGGAAGGTAAAATTAAATTAAAGACTCAGCTTTTTTATAAGTATCCGGGTAATGGCTTTAGAGGCTTTCCATAGCTTTTCTTGGAAGGGAGAATTAAAGGAAAGTGATTGTCCTGTGGCCTTTTCCAGATTTGTATTACTGTAAGAATAATCAGCTTCACCTAAACCAGTTAACTTTAGATCACATTGATTTATATTTATGGTAAGGGTTATTTTTTGCCCTCCGGCGGATAATTCCATCTCCAGAAATCCGGTGACATTTTGATGTACGATACCTGTGTCCGGAATCATGTGATATATAGTTGCAAGTTCTGCCGTAATATCTACATCTACGGTTATCCCCTCT
>CAZKMO010000114.1:0-11445 GCA_964554015.1 uncultured bacterium | reverse complement strand
GAGGGCTAAGCCCTCCTTTTATCCCATATTTATTTAAACTCATCCCCAACCCCTTCTCTTTAGAAAAGAGAAGGGGCTGGGATACATTTAAAATTTTCCCCCTCTCTTTTTCCAAAGAGAGGGGGAAAGGGGGTGAGTTTGAGAATATACATTACCTATATAATAATTATAAAAAAATAACCTGATCTCAAATCAGAAAATCCATTATTTTTCCTCTAAAATCTTTCCATTTCGGTTGATTTTCACCTTCCGTTTTTGTAAACTGTCATAATTATGATTGGAGTTAAGACAGAATCTGAAAACCTTACCAAAATTCATTCTATGGTATTGATAGCGGTTTTTGCCGCCTTGACCAGTGTGGGTGGTTTTATCCGTCTACCCATGTATCCGGTTCCCTTTACCCTGCAGACCTTGTTTGTCTATTTATCCGGTCTTCTCTTGGGTGCTCAGAGAAGTGGGCTGAGTCAGTTATTATTTCTCAGTATGGGACTGGCCGGGATTCCGGTGTTTGCTCAGGGAGGAGGACCTGCCTATGTTCTCCAGCCCAGTTTTGGATATCTGGCTGCCTTTCCTTTAAGTGCGTATGTATGCGGAAAGATATCCCGTTCCGGAAATAATAGCCGGAGTTTTTTTAAACGAATATTGGCCTGCAGCACAGGGGCCTTGTTAATTTTAGCTATTGGTTCCCTTTACCTTTACTTTAATCTTAACTATATTGTGCAGTCATCCCTTTCTTTCTGGAAAACCATTATTACCGGATTCGTTTTATTTCTTCCTGCTGAAGCCTTAAAATGCCTTATCACTGTAGGGATAACCAGCAAAATATTAAAGATATCGGCTTGAAATGAATTTATATACATACATAGCAGAGAAAACAACAGTAGTATGGCTTGTTTTTTTATTTTTAATAATAAATCCCTTATTCGGGCAAAGCAGCCGGGAACTGGATGAAATACGAACAGAAATCAATAATCTGGAAGAACAATTAAAGATTAAAAAAGATCAGGAGCAATCATTACTGGAGAAAATTGAAGATCTTAACCGAACCATAGGATTGCAAAGGAAACTGGTAATTAAACTCAATGAAGAAAAAGAAAATATTGAGAATGATATTCAGGAAACTGAAAATCAGTTGACTCAAGTTCAGATTCAGTATCAGCGGCTCAGGGAAATGGTGAAGAATAGAGTAATCTCTTTGCATAAAAAAGGAAAAGTGGCAGACTGGGCAGTTCTTTTTTCTTCTCGGTCTTTTAATCAGGCAGTAGTATGGCTAAAATATTTAAAAATCATAATTGAAAACGACAAGCGCAATCTGGATCTTTTAAAAAAGAAAGAAGAACAAATTCAAACCTTTAAAACCAGATTGAATACAAAACTAGCCGAGAAAGAAGAAATTATTCAGGAGAAAAACCAGGAAGCGCAGGAGTTCAGCAGCAGAGAAAAAGAAAGAAATACCATGCTGCGTACCATCAAACAGGACCAGAGGTTTTTAGAAAGTAAAATCGACAAGAAAAAAATGGCTTTTCAAGCCATTAAAGAGAGAATTAAACAAGAGGAGTCCAGGCGGGCTGATAGGGGTGGATATAAAAAATATCCGGGGCGAGGATTTGCCCAGCTGAAGGGAAAACTTGATTGGCCGGTAAGAGGGAGAATTGTTCAGAATTATGGTACCAATCGGGAAGGGACGACCCAATCCTGGTATGATAATCTGGGAATAGATATCAAAGCAGGAGGGGGTGAGTTGGTAAAGGCTGTTGCCAGGGGGAGGGTAACCTATGTTACCTGGATGAGAGGAATGGGTAATCTGGTTTTAGTGGATCATGGAGAAGGATACTATACAGTATACGGCTACCTGGATATGGTAATGGTGGAAAAGGATAAGGATGTAGAGGTGGGCGCTATTATTGGTCGTATAGGATATGAAGATAATTTATATGGTTCGAATCTTCATTTTGAGATTTGGAAGGGCGAAAATCACTTTAATCCCCAAACCTGGTTGAGGTAAAAATGTACAGAATCGTGGGACAGAAAAGAATAAAGGATATTTTCGAAGCTTCCATTAAAAAAAATCGTCTTGCCCATGCTTACCTGTTTTATGGTCAGCCGGGAATTGGCAAAGATTGTTTTGCCTTATCTTTGGCTATGGGATTGAATTGTTCAGAAAATGAATTCTGGGGATGCGGTGCATGTACGTATTGTAAAAATTTTCTCCAATTTCATAATCCTTTTTTTACTTTTATCCAACCGATCCCTTCCCGGCCCAGCAGTATGAATAAAGATAAGTATTATGAAATAATAAGGGAAGTGACTCTGGAGCGAGTTAATAATCCCTACCAAGAAGTTGAGTTTCCCCCTACCTTGACCAGATTGCCCCAAATCAGTATAGAAGAAATTCGCACTATAAAGAAAAAAGTTACTTTAAAAATTGCTGAAGATAAATATCGTATATTTATTATCTCAAAAATTCAGCATATGTCAGCCGCAGCCTGTAATAGCTTACTCAAGATTTTAGAGGAACCACCCCCCCGGACAGTTATTTTTTTGACAACCTCTGCTCTGGGCAATGTACTGCCCACCATTATTTCCCGCTGTCAGCTGATACATTTTGATCCTCTCACCGAGGAAGAAATATCCACAACTCTTGCCCATAAATATAACCTTGATCCTACCCAGGCAGAATTTATTGCCAGGATTTCGGATGGCAGTTTACAGAAAGCTCTGAGGATTGCAGAGGAAGGATTTGAAGAAATACGGGTAAAAGCGTATGATTTTTTTACTCAATGTATTGGAAAGGATGAATTAAAGGCATTGACTTACACAGAAATTTTTACTAGAAATAATGATAAAATGGAAATCAGGAAAATACTGCACACACTCCAGATTCTTATGAGAGATTTACTGCAAATAAAATTGGGATTAACCGATCAGGTGATTAATGTTGATATGAGAACTTCATTAGAAAATTTAGTGGAAAAATATCCCGGAATAGATCCGGAGAGCAGTCTGAATTACCTTGCAAACAGTGTTGATTTAATAGACAAAAATATTTATATTGATTTAATTATTCAGAATTTACGGCAATCGTTCCGTGATTGCATCACCCGAAAAATAGATTGAAAAAATGGCAAAGATAATAGAAGTTGAATTTAAAGGGGGAAGAAAAGGTGTATATAGCAATCCCGAGGAATTTCCTTTTACTGTGGGGGATCATGTTATCGTTGAAGCTGATAAAGGAGAGGATCTGGGATTAGTAGTCAATATCGGAAAGGTAGTTGACAGCACAATAGAAGAAGATGATGATTATTTAAAGATACTGCGCAAACCAAATAAAGAGAATATGGAAAAATTTAAGGAGAATCGGAGTCTGGAAAAAAAAGCCTTCCGGGATTGTCAGAAAAGGATTGAAAATCACGGACTTGATATGAAGCTGGTTGATGTGGAGTATCAATTTGATCACAAAAAGATAACTTTTTATTTTACTTCAGATAAACGGGTGGATTTCAGGGCATTGGTAAGAGATCTGGCCGGATACTATAAAACCAGAATCGAACTGCGGCAAATAGGAGTGAGGGACGAAGCCAAACGCATTGGTGGTCTGGGAGTGTGCGGTTACCCTCTGTGCTGCACTACTTTTCTTCGTGATTTTGATCCGGTAATTACTCAGTATACCAAAGATCAAAATCTGGTGGTAAATCCTGCCAAGTTTACCGGCTGCTGCGGACGATTGATGTGCTGTTTGAAGTATGAAAGAGAGTTTTATGTGGCTATCAAAGAGAATTTCCCTGAACCGGGAGTCAAAATCAAAACCAAAACCGGGAACGGAACTTTAAAAAGTATTGATCCCATAAAGGGAATTGCCACTATAGTCTATAAAAATGAACAGGAAGAAAATATTACTCTGGAGCAATTAAAGGATCTGATAGGAGATAAAAAAAGCAAAATTCCTAAAATTAAGAAAAAAGAGAAGGATGCCAAAGGTGCAAAAGGAAAAAACGACTGACAGAGTTCTGGTAACCAGTGCTTTACCCTATGCCAACGGTCCTCTACATTTGGGCCATATAGCAGGCGCCTATCTGCCGGCTGATATTTATGTCCGTTTCTTGAGATTGAATAATTATGATGTTGTTTATATTTGCGGGTCTGATGAGCATGGTGTCCCCATAACGGTTAAAGCAGAAGCGCAGGGAGTATCTCCTCAGGAAGTTGTTGATTACTATCATCAGTTAAATAAACAAAGTTTTAATGATTTGGGTATCAGTTTCGATAATTACTCCCGGACTTCTTTGCCCCTACATCATGAAACTGCCCAGGAATTCTTTAATATACTCTACAAAAAAGGAAGATTTATTGTAAAAGAGGAAGAACAGTTTTATAGTGAAGCCTCCCATCGTTTCCTTCCGGACAGATATGTGGAAGGGATTTGCCCCTATTGTGATTATGACAAAGCCCGGGGAGATCAGTGCGAAAAATGCGGAAAGTGGCTGCAGACCGGAGAGCTTAAAAAGCCCCGGTCAAAGATTGATAATTCAGTTCCCATACTGAAAAAAACCAGACATTGGTATCTTCCCATGGGGCAGTTGGCTGATTCCTGGAAAAAATGGTTTACCCAGAAACAGTGGAAGGAAAATGTATACAACTATTGTATGGGGTGGTACAAACAAGGATTGGGAGACCGGCCCATCACCCGTGATCTTGACTGGGGAGTCAAGGTTCCTCTGCAGGAAGCGGAAGGTAAAGTGCTCTATGTGTGGTTTGATGCCCCTATTGGTTATATATCTTCCACTAAAGAATGGGCTGAAAAAAGGGGCGAACCGGATAAGTGGAAAGAGTACTGGTGTAAGGAGGATACAAAACTGGTTCATTTTATCGGAAAGGATAATATTGTTTTTCATGCCATCCTGTTTCCTATGATGCTGGCCGAAGCGGGGGGATTCGTACTGCCCGATGCCATACCGGCCAATGAATATCTGACTATTGAGGGAAGAAAGATATCCACCAGCCAGAATTATGCGGTCTGGCTCAAGGATTATCTGGAAAAATTTCCGCCGGATCCGCTTCGCTACACCCTGGCCATCAATACTCCGGAAACCAAAGATACTGATTTTTCCTGGAATCAGTTTCAAAGCCGCAACAATGATGAACTGGCTGACATTCTGGGCAATTTCATAAACCGGACTCTTGCTTTTATTGAGCAAAATTGGCAGGGGAAAGTACCACCGTGTCATACCCTGGATGAAATGGATAAAGAAATACTGCAAGAGATAAAGGAAAAACACCAACAGATCACCCAGTATCTGAAAGAGTTTCAAATCCGTTCCAGTACCAGAACCCTGATGGATATATGCCGGGCGGCAAATAAATATTTTAATGATAAAGCACCCTGGGAAACCAGAAAATCAAACCTTCCGGTGTGTCAGACAACCCTGAATATCTGTGTTCATATTACCCGGATTTTGTCAACCCTAATGGAACCCTTTATGCCTTTTTCTGCGGTGAAACTGAGGAAGATGCTCAACCTCGAGCAGACAATCCCCTGGAATGAGGTTATTGATTCCGCCTTTACTCCCGGGTTCACCTTAGGGAAATCGGAGATTCTTTTTAGCAAAATCGAGGATGAAGTAATTGAAGAAGAGAGGAATAAACTTATCGGAGAGGAGGAACCCATGAGTGTGGAAAAGCCTAAGCAACCAACAGAGTTGATTTCTATAGATTATTTAAAGAAAGTAGATCTCAGAACGGCTGAAATCATCAAGGCGGAAAAAGTGGAAAATGCAGATAAACTGCTGAAGCTGCAGATAGAGCTGGGAGGGGAGAAAAGGCAGCTGGTAGCCGGGATTGCTCAGGATTACACTCCGGAAGAGTTGACCGGCAAAACCATTATTATTGTGGCCAATCTGGAACCGGCAACCATCAGGGGAGTGGAGTCTCAGGGTATGCTTCTGGCTGCAGTCGAGGGTGATAAAGCGATTTTATTGACCGCTGATAAAGAGGTGGGAACCGGGGTGAAAGTCAGTTAAGCTAAGCTAGAATATGGCAATGTTGTGGTGATGAGCTTTGAGGTTTTTTTAAAATATTCCAATTTTTAAATCCCTTTAAAGAGAGGGCTAAAAAGTCTTTCCGCCACCCTGTCATTCCGGACTTTGATCCGGAATCTATTTGAAAAACAGCACTATATTAACATTATAGGTTTATAATAGTCAATAAAATACAGACTTTTTTAGCCATTCCTAAATTATAGAATATTATTTTAATAATCGTTTATTTTATTTTTACATTATGGATAAAATGAAAGCAGCTGAGCAAAATATGCATTTAATCGATACCCATGCCCATCTGACCATGGAACATTTTCAGAAATATCTCCCGGAAGTGATTAAAAAATCAGCTGCCGCTGGAGTGAAATACATAATCGACATTGCCACGGATCTGGCCAGCAGCAGGAAAGTAATCCGGAATTGCCAGGATTATGAGATGGTGTTCGGAGCTCTTGGGATACATCCCCATGATTCCGGTCAGCATACCCTGAAAGACCTCTCTGAACTGGAGAACCTCCTCCTTCATCCTAAAATTGTGGCCTGGGGAGAGATAGGCCTGGATTACCACTATGATTACTCTCCCCGGGACATCCAGAAAGAATTTTTTAAGGAGCAGCTGGTTCTGGCAGCCCGCCTTAACCTGCCGGTAATCATACATATCCGAGAAGCAATGCAGGAGGGGCTGGCTATTCTAAAAAGTCTGGAAAAAATACCCGGAGGTGTGTTTCACTGTTACAGCGGTACTGAAGAGGATCTTTCCACCATACTTGACCTGGGATTTCATGTATCCTTTACCGGAGTGGTGACCTTTAAAAATTTTAAAAAGCAGTCTGTGGTCAGAGCCGTGCCTGCGGACAGGCTGCTTCTGGAAACCGATGCCCCCTTTATGACCCCTGAACCTCACCGGGGCCAGCGCAATGATCCTTCCCATATACAGTACATATTGGAAGCAATTGCTGCTATTTACGGTATGGATAAATTTGACCTGGCTCAACAAACCACGTTAAATGCGGAAAAATTGTTCGGATTATAATAGATGATTTAATTTTATACTGCAGGTTAAAATTTAAGGTGCCTGTAATTTTTATTTCTGTGATATTATCGTTTTTACTATAGAAAAGAAATGTTGGAATACATAAAAAAAGGCATCCTCTTGAGGGATGCCTTTTACAATTTAAAACTTAATTTACTAATTTTTCATCATATAAGAATATAGCAAGTGAAGTGCTTCGCCTGCATTAGAACCGAAATCCGGCAATGATTTGAATGGTTGTGTTTTTCATATCTGCTTCTGCATCACTATCGTCCAAGGATACCAGACCCATCTGATAGCGGGCAGAAAGCTCGATCTGGCCGCCGATAACCGCGCCAGCACCAAGTACTATGCCAAAATCAAGATCTTTGATTTCATCTTTTAAATCTTCAGTATTACCATCTTCATCTTCTGCTTCTGCACTTAAAATATAAGCTGCATAGGGACCCACTAAAATAAAGGGGCTGACACTTCCATCCATGGAAAAAGTATACTGGAGAAGCAGGGGAACGTCTATAGCATCAACTTTGATAGTTACTTCATATCCTTGAATATCATATTTAGCGCCATGCTGACTATACATAATTTCTGGACGGAAAGCTAAATTGTCATTGAAACTAACATTTAAAAATAAACCTGCGGCAAATCCCATGCGGTTGGATGGCTCTTCGCCCCACATTTCAACATCATCTCCGGACACTTTGGCCATGTTCAGTCCCGCGACCACTCCCTTGGCAGTCAAGCCCTGGGCATTTGCCTGGGGTGCCATATAAACAAGCACCAATACTAAAGCAAATAATACAGTTAGCAGTTTCTTCATTTTATCCTCCTTGATTTTTTTTCTTTCTTTTGGTTATATTCTGCGAAGCACTTCACATAATTTTTAGGTTAGCTTTTAGATAAAATAATAAAAAAAAGTTAATTGTCAAGAAAAATTTTATTATTTAAAAAATTTAAAAAAAAGGTAAAAAACTTGACAATAATTTGTTTATTATTTACTTTTTATACAATCTAAAAATCTTAAAACAAAGTGTATAATTACACCTATAACAACAGGAATACAGCTATGGCCAAGACTCTGGAAGAGATCAATAAAAAAATTGAAAAAAAAGAAGCGGTGGTAGTGACGGCTGAGGAAATGATATCCCTGGTTGAGAAGAAAGGAGTTAAGGTGGCAGCCCAGGAAGTGGATGTGGTGACCACCGGGACTTTCGGACCCATGTGTTCCAGCGGTGCTTATTTTAATATTGCCCAGCCCAAACCCAAAATCAAGTTAGGGGGCGGGATTTGTTATCTGAATGATGTTCCCGCCTATGCCGGATATGCAGCCGCGGATATTTTTCTGGGATGCACCCAGGTGGCTGAGGATGATCCCAAGAATAAAATACATCCGGGGGAATTCAGGTACGGAGGCGGCCATGTCATTGAGGATTTTGTGGCAGGAAAGGATATCCAGTTGCGCGCCTCCACCTATGGGACCGACTGCTATCCCCGCAAAGAGTATACAGCCATTATTGACCGAAAGAATGTTAATGATGCCGTACTTTTCAACCCCAGAAATGCCTATCAAAATTATAACGTGGCCGTGAACCGCACCGGGAAGAATATTTATACCTATATGGGTATGCTGAAGCCGGATATGAATAATGCCAATTATTGTTCGGCCGGTCAGCTTTCTCCGCTGCTCAATGATCCCCAGTATCGGACCATCGGCATCGGCACCAAGATATTTTTGGGAGGTGACTGCGGCTATATTGTCTGGCCTGGTACCCAGCATAATCCGGAAGTTTCCCGAAAAAAGAATTATATTCCCTCTCTTCCTGCCGGCACCCTGGCTGTAATTGGTGATTTGAAAAAAATGAGCCCATCCTGGCTCATGGGTCTGTCCATGGCAGGATACGGAGTTACCCTGATGGTGGGCATCGGGATTCCTATACCGATTATTGACGAGCAGATGGCCCGGTTTACTGCTGTGAAGGATGAAGATATATATGCCCCGGTGGTGGATTACGGCACAGATTATCCCCAGGGAAAAAAGAGGATACTGGGCGAGGTATCCTATGCCGCCTTAAGGTCCGGGGAAATTATCCTGAATAAAAAAAGAATTAAAACCGCCTCCTTATCCAGCTATCCCAAAGCAGTTGAGATTGCCGAGACCTTAAAGAAATGGATACAAAAGGGTAAGTTTCTGCTGACCAATCCGGTTGCACCTATTCCCGGTTCAAGGAAAGGGTAACTGGAATCAAAGGTTCAGAATTTAAAGTTTTTAAGAAATAGAAAAAACTCTGAACTCTGAACCTTGAACTTTAAACTAAGAACCTAAATAATATAAACTTAAGATATAAAGATATATAAAAAGGTGCTCCATGATTACAAAACGGATTGTAGTAAAATTTCCTCCCAATTTAGTTGATAAGCCTATTGCCTGTCAATTGGTAAAAGAATATAATCTGGAATTTAATATATTAAAAGCATCCGTAACTCCCAGGGAAGAAGGGGTACTGGTACTGGAGTTGAAAGGAGAAGATGCTGATTATAAAGCCGGACTGGATTTTCTGAAAAAACAGGGATTGGATATCCAGCCTCTGGAAAAGGATGTGGTTCGTAACGAGGACAGATGCACCCACTGTGGCTTATGCGTGGGTGTATGCCCCACCGATGCCTTGAAGGTAAATCCCAAAACCAGAAAAGTAGAGTTCGATGATTCCAAATGCCTGGCCTGTGAGTTATGTATTACTGCCTGCCCCACCTGGGCCATGGAGCTTCGTTTTTAAATTTTTAATTATATACCCTCTCCTTCATCCTCTCCCAAAGAGAGAGGAAATATATTAAATTAATATATACATATCTTTACCATATTGAATCTCGGCATGTGGTATAAATTGAATTGTTTGATTAATTTTGGAATGTTTTATCCGGGACAGTTAATTAATCTAATATAAACCCAAACAAAAATTAAAAAATTCCCTCCCTTGAGGGAGGGATAAAAGGGAGGGTGTTGACTTATATTTAATTCAATAAAATGTGTCAATCCTAAAAAGACCTTAGAGGTTTCAGAAACCTCTAAGGTCTAAATTGTTTTCAAGCATTAAATAGGACTTTTCCTTATTTCATCAGCAACATTTTTTTAGTAATCACTTTATTCTGGGTTTGCAGCAGGTATAGATAGATTCCGGAAGTAACCTGATTATCCTGATTATTGGTTCCATCCCAGATCACTGTATAGGATCCGGCTTCTTTCTTTGTATCCACCAGGGTTTTAATTTCCTGCCCTAATATATTGATAATTTTAAGAGTGACCTGGCCTGATTGCGGGAGATGATAATGAATGGTGGTAGCAGGATTACCCGGATTGGGATAGTTCTGTTCCAAGGTTAACTCTTTCACTAAATCTTCCTCAGTTGAATCCTGGGAAGCTTGTTCTTGTTTACCTTTTGCAATATTTCTGTTGCTAATCTCTTCACTGACATCAACCAGTTCTTCTTCTAAAAATTCAATGCCTGCTTTATCAAAACTGTATTTTTCCTTACATTCCTTTAAGTATTTTTTTGCTATTCCTAAGTCTCCATTTTCAATATAGAGCATCACCAGATTCTCAAGCACAACCATGCGGTCTTCTTTGGTCAAAATTTTCAATCCTTGTTCGGAAAGTTTGATGGCAGTTCGATTATCATTCTGCAGCTGTTTCCAGATAATCATTTTTTGCAAGGCCAGGGAACCTATTTTGCTGTTTTTGTTATTTTCAAATATATTTTTCAGGAAAGAGTAAAAACTCTGTTTCCGTTTCAGTGTATTTTCAGTAAAATCACTGCGCACAATGGCGTACAGTTGGTTCAGTGCTTTTTTTGCTTCTGAGGAGCGTGGATTTTTAGTGATGGTTTTTTCTAATTCTGTAATTTTCTCCTCAATATCATCTGTACCATATCTGAAATCATTACCGCTGCTCTTACCTGTTCCGGTTGAGTTAATTATGCTTAATTGAGGTGCCAGGATTGTTTCAGTATCTTTAGGCCCAATTATTTTACTGCCACCTCCGGTTGAGCCTAACCAGTCTGGTTCAGAAGTTAATTTATAATCAGTCAAGACATCACCACTGACCTGAGGCGTGATATCATCACCCCACCAGCAGAAGCAGGCATAGATACAATCGCTGTTGCCGGAATAATTTTTAGCTTCATAGTAACTATCACCAGCTCCGTCCGTATCATAAACCGCATTTTGATCACCTGTCCAAGGATAACCAACACATACAAAAGGATCACCACTGGCAGCATAAATCTCATTCTGGTAATTATTTCTTATTGTATTTTTTTCAGACTGTTTATACTCACATAACCAGACCACATCACTGGAATAAGTGTATATGCCATTTCTAGT
>CAZKMO010000113.1:0-11541 GCA_964554015.1 uncultured bacterium | reverse complement strand
TAAAAAATCCAGTACAGTGGTTCCTTTAGTTGCTGATCAACTCTTTAGTCAAAATATCATTCATCCTTTTAAATTGGAACCCCTGCAGATGTCAATTAAGGAAATATTTAAAAAGAATCCCAAAAGCCCTTTTATAAATGAAATGTATGAAATAACTGTGGATGCAGTGATAAATAAGAATATAGATAATCTAACCTATATTGCCAAACTGTCACCTGAAATTACCAGATTTGTCCTATCAATGAAAGATACTCAATTACCCAGAGAAAAAACATTATTAATACTAAATCTGCTTAATTTAGAAAACAATCCTGATGATTTCAAAAAATTAAACAGAAATTTATTAGATCTCCTCCCAGTATTATTACAACAAAAAGATGTTACCTGTATTCGAGATATATTTGACTTTTTTACACAGAAAATAAATCCCGATCAAAAGCATAATCTTATAATTGGAAATGAGATAATGAAAACCATACAAACTATAACCTCCCCACAAGCAATACAACAAATTATCTCATATATCCCGGAAGCAAATACTGATTTACCCCATATAGTGCATATCCTGCAAAATTTAAAAGATCAATCTGTTGCTCCCCTAATCTCTGCCTATTTAAAAAGACCCGGTTCCGTAGATAAAGTAAAATTTAAAAAAGTATTTTCGGTTATGAAAGCAGAAATTGTAGCAGAAATTTTAAATCGATTTAAATCACCAAAAACCTATGAAATAAAGGTTTTGTTTCCCTTATTACAACAACATGCTCCTGATAAAGCAAAAATTATTGGCAGACAAATGATTGAAAGTTCAAATAACCAAATATTATTTTCAGTTCTAGATAATTATAATCCTGAAAATCAAGAAGAATTCAATAGGATTTATCAAATCTTTTCAAAAAATAACGATAAAGAAATAAAAAAGAAAGCAGCAGCCATATTATTAAAAACCAGGAATAAAAAAGTTATTGAATCACTGTTTCAAAAGGCAAATAAAAGTTTATTTAAGAAATCTTTTATGATAGATCTGATTAATGTATGCGGCAACACGAAAATAATAGAGACATATCCCTATATTTTAAAAACTTTTATAAGAAAACCTCTCATATCAACCAGGAAAAAAGATAATTTAAGACTAACCGCTGGTATCAGTTTATTAAAATTAGATTCCACTAAGAGTATTAAAACAATTAAAAACAATATGGAGAGAGGAAGTAAATTCTTCAAACAACATTGTCGTCAAATAGTATCTCAATATTCAACCAGCAAAGTAGGAAAATAATGTCTTCCCAAGTTAAAGAAATAATTGAAGATTTTATTCGTTATCTTGCCAGAGCTACTCAAGTAAGTCATCACTATGGAAAAGATCACCGTATCGCCTTGAATGCAATTGATGATCTTTTTGAAGTGATTGATACTATTCTCATCGATCGAGATTTTATTGTAATTGGTATTATAGGCGATGAAATAGCCTTTGAAAAAAAACCCTTATTAAAATCAAGTCGAAACAGGACAGCATTTATTAAACGCTTAAAGGAACTGGGAGTAGAGAAAATACGATTTTCTCTGGGAATCAGAAAATATGAGATAACCGAATTAATTAATGTTTTAGCTGGTCATATAACTTTTTCCGGAATAGTTAATGATATACAAACCTATTTTCTTTCTAAAAATATCAAGCACATACAATTTGAAAGATTAAATATTAGTGAAAATATTGACGATTTTAATGATTTAGACCAATTTACTCAAACCTGTTATACTGAAGGACTTCAATTTCTTCAAGATACTTCCGAAAAATTATTAGAAGATAAACCAATTAATATGGAAAACCTGCGAAAAATTTCAGCAAATTTAGTAAAAAGTATTCTATTTAATGAAAATTTACTTTTACTTTTAGCTTCAATAAAAATGAACAGCGAAGACTTAATAATTCATAATCTTAATGTTTGTGTATTGACTTTAATGCAGGCTGAGATGCTTGGTCTAGAAAAAAAATACCTCTTACGAATTAGTGAAGCAGCTTTGTTACATAATTTGGGGGATATAATCGAATCAAAACGCAATAGCAAAAAAAAGAAAAAATTTATGCACTCTGATGAAATACGTTCCTTTCATGCTGATAAGGGCGCAAAAATTCTACTTGACACCAAGGGAATACATATCTTAGCTCCCATCGTTTCTTTTGAATATCATATTAAATATAATAAATCAGGTATATCATGGAATCTTTTCCGAGAAAATTTAAATTTAGTGAGTATGATGATTGCCATCTCAAAATTTTATGATAATAATCGCCGTAAATCATTTTTCGATGAATCCAGCAGGCCTGAAAATGTTTATAATGAAATGATCAGTCGATCAGGTAAGGATTTTCATCCTGATTTATTACAAAATTTCTTTACCGGTCTGGGAGTGTATCCATCCGGTACTTTAGTTGAACTTTCTAACCATGAGATTGGTATGGTTATCCAGCGAAGCATTATGGAGGTAAAACGGCCAAAAGTGCAAATACTCTATGATAAACAAGGTAATAAATATGAACATCCCAACCTGGTTAACTTGAGGGAAAAGGATAATCGAGGCAAATACAGATTAAGTATTCTCAACTCAGTTCATCCGGAAAAAAACATTAAAATGCCCTCTGAATATTCAAAAATGCAAACCTTAGAAAGGTAATTATTTATCTAACTTATGAAAAAAAAGCTAATAATAAATTTTAAAATATCCTTACAAATTACCCTATTAATTTTATTATGTTCTCTTGCCATAACCGGAATTTATATAATTATATTTAAACCAGCTATTCAAATAACAAATTTTATTGTATTTATACCGATAGCCACTGCTATACTTTCCTTTCTGCTCTTTTATCAATTCTTTAAACCAATTGCTCGGTTATATCAAACTATTAATCTAATACAAAACAGTAATTCTAATTATCTGAAAAATAAAAAATCTAAGATTAAAATCACTCAATTAAATGAAATTGTTGATGAATTTATTCAGTCCATCCATAAAAATTTTTATTCAATGGATGATCTCTATGATAAAGTTGCCCAACGGGAAAAAATGAATAATAATTTAGTCATGAGACTTAATCAATTACAAAAATTATTTGAAAATGCAAATACTGCCATATTTATTTATAATATTGATGGATATTTAATTGAAGTAAATAGCAAAGCCTGTAAAATGTTAGGGTATATTCGGGAAGAGCTGCTACAGTGTTCATTTTATCAATTGCAAACCGAAAAAGCATTGCATGAATCCATAGAAGCCCATAAAACCGGGGATGATTCCATTGCCATTAGATATGAATCGATGTTCAGACACAATAATGGAACAACATTCCCAGTTGAGATTCACACCAGTGCCATAGATATTGACAAAGGGATCATTCAAAGTATGGTGAATGACATTTCAGAAAGAAAGAAAATGGAAACTGCTTTGAGTGATTCTGAGGATCGATTTAGAACCTTTATGGAAACTGCCAGTGATTTGATGTTCATAACCAATTCTGAAGGTCAACTCCTCTATGTTAATCAGGCTATGGAAGATTCCCTGGGATATCCAAAGAATATTCTTTTGGAATTGAGTATTCTGGATATTTTATATACAAATAAAGAAATCAATATAAAACAGCTATTTGATTCCTGGCTATCCGATGAAAAACAACACCAGATACAATTAAAGACAAGAAAGAAGGCTATCCTGTGGGGGGAGATTCAAATCGTCGGTATTTTTACTGATAAAAATAAGTTGCAAGGAATTCGGGGAATAATCAGAGATATTACCGAAAGGAAAAAGATTGAAGAATCCCAAAGATTAACCCAGCTGGGAAAGCAGGCGGCAGATGTTGCCCACGGTATAAAAAATCAGTTAACTGCGGTAATTTATATAGCAGAAATGGCTGCTATGGAAGGTTCAACAAATCTTGAAAAAAATGAAGCTATCAAGCAAATATTAGAACAATGTTGGGAAATAAATGATATTGTACGAAGACTACTTAATTTCTCTACACCTAGTACTGGTAATTTTCAACCTAAAAATATTCATGCTATAATCGATCTAGTTGTCAGCCTGGTCGAAAAACAGTATTTAAAAAATGGAGTGAAATTCATTAGACAATATGAAAATTCCATTCCTCAAATAACCATTGATGACAAACAAATTCGAGAAGTATTTATGAATTTAATACAAAATGCTTATGAATCAATGAAAGGACCGGGCAAGATTGAAATTAAGACCATGATAGCTGGGGATTTTTTACATATTAATTTTAAAGATACAGGAAAAGGTATCAAAGAAGAGGAAATGAAGAAAATTTTTGATCCCTTTTTTACCACTAAGAAAAATGGGACCGGTCTGGGCGTTTCAGCCTGTTATGGTATTTTAAAAGCACATGGCGGAAATTTAAAATATAGCAGTAAAGAAGGAAAGGGAACAACCGCAACCGTTATTCTTCCCTTACTTGCTCCCAAATCTATTAAATCCAATAAAAAATAATATTTTTAATTTTCAACACTACTTAATCATTAGATTCAATAAATCTCTTACTTCTAAATGATTGAAAAGAAAAAAACGGGCATTGGTACTACTATATCCTACTTTTATGGAATAGGCCTTATCATCCAACACTTTAAAAGCATCCTCATCTGTCCAATCATCGCCAATAAATAAGACAAAATCATAATCTTCTTTATTAAGCCATAGATTTAAACCACGGCCTTTATTGAAAATACTATTTTTCACCTCTATAACTTTGCTTCCTTCCAAAACTGATAAATCTTTATTATAGGTAAAATGTATGAGGTCCTCTTTTAATTCCATTTTCCTGACCTCTCCTAATTCAGGATTAACATTTCTATAATGCCATGCCAGTGAGAAAGTTTTTTCTTCGATTTTAGATCCAGGGGTTCGTAAGCAATATTTCTCCAGTATAGGTTTAATTTCATTTTTCCATTTATTGCTCATGGATTCAATTAATCGCCATTGTTTATCTTTTTTCTCTTTTACCCAGGCACCATGCTCGGCGCAGAGATCTAAATCCAAATTTCCAAACCAATTATCCAGGGTTTCCTTATCTCTGCCACTAATTATTACAACTCTATTATAAATATTTTTATTCATTTTCTTTAATATCTTAATCAATTCTTCATCCGGTCGAGCTTCATCATATTTTTTGGAAAAAGGAACCAGGGTTCCGTCATAATCAAGAAATATTATTCTTTTTTTACTTTTCCTATAGTTTTCAATAAGTTTATTTCTGGATTTCTTAATTAATCTACTGCTGGTTATTTCCTTTTGAAGTGACTTTATATGCGATAATCTGTCCATAAAATCCCAAGCCCAATTCTTAATATCATATTTCTTTATCCGGTTCTGCATGATTCTATTTCTTCTGATTTGTTCCTCTTCTGGTAATTGCAGGGCATGTTCTATGGAATCAGCTACTTCCTCTCTGTCATTGGGATTCACAATGATCGATTCAGCCAACTCACTCACCGCACCGGCCATACTGCTTAATATAAGTACTCCTTTCCCGTGCTTTCTGGTAGCTATATATTCCTTGGCAATTAAATTCATACCATCTCTGATAGGAGTGACCAGGCAAACATCTGCCAGTTCATAAAGTGTGGTCAAATGTTTAAAATCCAGAGCCCGATACATGTAGACAACCGGATTCCATCCTATGGAACCGTGCTTCCCATTGATTCGGCCAACCAGTTCATCTACATATTTTTTAAGATTTCTGTATTTCTGTACTCCGGTTCTGGAAGGCACCGCAATCATGATAAGAACAACCCTTTTCTTGAATTCAGGATATTTATCCAGAAAATAGTCAAACGCTTCCAGTCTGTTGGGAATTCCCTTACTGTAATCCAGCCGATCCACCGATAAAATAATTTTGCATCCCTTATGTACACTACATTGGGTACATATCTCCTTTTCCCATTTTTTATCAGGAGTAACATTGTAAAATTTATTATAATCTATCCCCATGGGAAATGAATCAACATTAATTAATCTATGATCAACTGAAAAATGTCCAAATTCATGATCATAGCCGAGAATACGCCGCACACTACTGGTAAAATGTCTCACATAATCATAGGTATGAAAACCAATCAGGTCTGCTCCCATTATTCCCTGAATTATTGCTTTACTCCAGGGCAGGAGACGAAATAACTCGTAAGAAGGAAAAGGTATATGTAAAAAATAACCAATTTGAGACTGAGGAAATTCTTTTTTTAACATTGCTGGTAAAAGGAAGAGATGATAATCATGAACCCAAATTATATCATCGGGTTTCACAATTTTCTTAGCTGTCTGGAAAAAAATTTCATTAACTTTTTTATATGATTTCCATTGATCGTCTCTATAAACTACTGATTCGGGGAAATAATGAAATAGAGGCCAGATGGTTCGATTACAGAAACCTGAATAATAATTTTTAACATTTTCTCTGGATAAAAAAACGGGATAATTTTTATGTTCATCGATTAAACGTCTCTCCACTTCCTTTTTAATGTTAGAATCAAGAAAATCTGTTGCCAGACCACACCAACCAATCCATTTACAATTAAAGTTTTTAAAGAAATAACTCATTCCTGTAGCCAGTCCACCCACACTTTTAACAAATTCTATTGATTTTCCCTTTATTTTAATGGTTACCGGTAAACGGTTTGAAATTAAAATAATTCTTTTTTCCATTACAGTTAATTCCTTTCCGGGTAATTTTAATTTATTTGAAAAAAGTACCGCTTGAAAATCCGATTCTTTCCGCCAAGAATTTAAAAAAAACAGCAGCTTGAGGATCTTTCTGTGAGACACTCCATAAAAATTTTGCCCATCCGTATTGGGCTAATCCATAGTTAGCAACAACGAATTGACCAATTGCTACATACCCGGTGGCAAACTGCCCAATTCCAAACAAAGTAGTAATAGCAACTTGAGAGACAGCAGTCAATCCCAAAATAATTTGTCCGAAACCAAAAATAACTCCTATGCCAAACTGGGCAAATGTAATCAAGCCAATGGCAAATTGACCGATGGCAATAATTCCTTTGGCTACTCTGAATTTTCCTTCTGCATTCTTACCAAAAGCTATATGAATCAAAGGATATCCGTAAAATGTACTTTTTGTTTTCCATTCAAAACCGGTTCCCTCCCATTTCTGGCGAGCGGGATAGGGCGCACCACAGGAGGGGCAAAATCTTGCTTTTATACTTACTTCCTGGGTACATTCCCTACAAGGGACTAAATTCATGATACAGACACTCCGAAAAAATTAAAAAATATTATTACATTGAGTACCAATACAGAAAAAAATTAAACAACATAATGAGGTAAAAACATACATAATAAAAATAGGAGAAAGTTCCCTCAATGTCAAGTTTTTGGGATATTTAAATTCTTACTTACTAAAAAATAAGGCTGGAATATAACTTAAGAATAAATTTTATAGGAGAAAAGAATATTGAGCGATGAAAAAGCCATATCTTCCCGCTTACTAATAAAATAGCACCTGGGTAAGGGCATACTCGTTCTCCAAATGTATATAATGATTAATCGGAAAGGGGGTAATCCCAGTATATGGTATCAGATGAGGGCTTGGAATTGAGGATGGCTTTTCTTAAGACAGAGAGATTCCTGTCAAAGGTTTTATGGAACAATTCAGGTGTAATGGGGATATTTATATCCACTCCCCCACAGGAGGGAAGCCATAAATAAATTTCCTGGTATCCTCCGGTAACCTCTTGGCGTTGGGTGAATCTTTTAACATAACTTCGTCCTTTTAAATAAGTATGTACCTCATATTCACCAATAGGAAACTGATTTAAAAAATAATCAAGGTCGATTTCTTTTTTTATGTCTACATACTTGTATCTAATTATTTTAGTTAAGGCAACCAAACGAAAGAGATTTTCCAGTTCTGCATATAGAGGACGTTCAGAAGCAATTTCCCTGTAATGAGCAGTAAAATCCCGGGCAAATTCTGTGGCAAAAGTGTTCCCTTTTCCGGAACCTTTCAGATCCCCCTCGGCCAGGTACATCTGCTCGGTTAAAAGAGTAACCGGGCATTTTTTAATCAGTACTATGCCCTCATCCTGCTGAAAGAGATTTTCTCCAGGATAAAACCAGAATCGATTCAGAGAAATTGGAAGCGACACCGGTTTGCTTTTAAAAATATCTTGGCGAACCTTTCCCAGAATCATATCCAGGAGACTCTGAAATCCGGGAATGCCCAGCGAGTCGGATCCATCCACAATGGTTTTCATGTCATAATCGGCTCTAACCATGGTATGGGCAAAGTGAGAGTGAAAGGGAATTCCCAGAATCCGTACTTTCTGGGGCTGTCGACATGCCTGATACCATTCCTGCAAACGTTTTTCAGCCTCTTCCGGTGTTCGACTCTGAGATAAGTGTTCTGCAATCTTTTGCAGTTCACCCATGACACCCGGATCAGGATCGATGGAACAGAATGGACTGTTATAAGATTCATACATATTCCAGGCACTGCGCAAGGCTGTCACAAAATCTTCCAGTAACAAGGGAGGTACCTCCGGTTCATATTTCCCTATGATAATCAGATCGTTATGTTCGGAATCAATGATATAGCCTGATATAACATTCAGATGAGCCAAATGAAGCAGCTCCTCCGGACATTGATCCAAAGTCGGATACTCCTGCAGTTTTTTCTGCAGCGTTGTTAAGGAAACTGCCCTTGTTTTTCCACTATCCGCGCTACAAATATGAGTAAGAAATAGTATAGAAAAAAGAATAATAATAGGGAAAATTTTATAAAATTTCGCCATAATTATTCCTAACTTTATTTTATGGGTGCCTTTATTAATCGAATATCATCTATTCCGCAATCCTGAACAATTAGGTTAAATCTTACCTTGTGAGAATTTATCGGAATACAGAAGCATATTCTTGGATCCTATCCGCACTGCATCCTTATATGAAATTTTTTATATTGATTACATGGCTAAATGTTTGAAGGCCTCGTAAATCAGAAAAGCCGGCCAGACCAGAGCTTTTAGAAAACCTAACAAACCTAACCAAAAGTTTGCGGCATGTGAAATAAAATAAATTGCTGCACCTATAAATCCCAAACCATAAATAGCTCCTGAAGCAGGAGTGCAATTAGCAGTTTTGTCTTTCATGTTTTTCTCCTCATTTTACTTAAAATATTTTACATTTGGCAAACCTTTAAAATCACTATCTTGTGTCCATATCACCGAATCATATAATATACCTGTCGACAAAATTATACTGTCAGCCATTGGTATTCTATATTCAAGACTTAATTTGGCAGCATTTAAGGCAATCTCGGCATTGATATCAATAACCTGACCCTGCTGCATTAAAGCAATTGCCTGAAGTGCTGTATCCTCATCTTTTTCTCTCATTACAACCTTGAATACTTCATAGATAATTATAGTCGGAACAATTAAACTATCCAAGGCAGACAATGGATTTATATACTTATCTGCATTGGGTCCATCAGCTAAATATTCTAACCATCCGGAAGAATCAACTATATTCATAATCGATCCTCCTCACGGGTAATTTTTGTATTTATTCCTTTTATAAATCCTTTCATATCTGCTATTTTTCTCACAGGTATCAATTCAATTCTGTCTTTATATTGAATTACCTGTACTTTTTGACCTGGTGTTAATTTTAATGATTCTCTAACACTGCGTGGAATAACCACTTGATACTTTGGGGAAATTTTTACAGCTTCCATATAAACCTCCTTCGATCAGTTATCTGTATTACAATACTAATTTCGATCGAAAAAGTCAATATAATTTTTCATCGTTCCATAATTTGTAAAACAATAGATATTACATTCAAGCAAACAACAATATCCCAAATTTGTATACTAATAAAGCCTGAACATCCTCAATGATTACTGGATGTATCTTCAGCTCACGTTATTTATTCCTGTAAATATTCGATTGAGTTGGAAAAGCTCTGATATGGACAAATAATCGTTCATTGATCATTTATAGTGAGTTCATCCTCTTCTTAAGGCAATCCGCCCTCCCCATACACCTCCCCCCAGGGAAAGGACAATACATACAACTGTCCATAGATTAGGGCTTCCCAAAAGATCTAACACCAGGCAAATAATAGCAGTGATAAGACCAACCGCTAAACCATTATTACGTGCGTTACCTTTCGATTTACGTCCTGCCATCAAACCACCCACCAGGGTGCCGACTCCAATAAATATACTCCCTACTATTTCAGCATAGGTTGCAGCAAACTCATTTATCAGAGTCTGATCCGGGACTCCCCGGGCCTGGAAAGCAAGATAAGTTGCATAACCGGTCACCACTAAAAAGGAAACTCCGTAAGCTATGAGGAAAGCTATAACCACTCCCAGTATAACCCATCCCCATTTGATATTTGACAAGCTCATTGACACCTTACCCTCCTTTCAGTTGAAAATATTTAAAACAAGAGAACTTTATGTAAATTCAGTTTTCTTATACCATTCTGGTTTTTTATTTCCAATAGTATTGATTCTATACTGTTATTCTTCAACATTCCTATTAAATCCATCAAATTTTCCGGAGCAGCTTGTATGGAATTGAAGGATAGAACCTGATCTCCAACCTGTATATCTGCCTTATCCGCAGGAGAATTTTCCCATATACCCTCTACATAAATTTCATTCTCTTCCGACAGATTCAGATTTAATCCCCAGGAAAATTGATTATCCTCAAAATGGCTATCAGGATTGGGAATCAATATCATTTCATCCTTAGGATAGTTTATAATCATTTTGAATTGAAATAAAAAATCCGAACCAATTAAGGGCATGGAGAGTAAGGGAGGTATCTCTCCGAAAATGCATATCATATTATTGATTTTCAGGTTTCCGAATTCACAGGATTGTAATCTGGTTAAATAATTATACTCCGGGGTGGTCTGGGGCCACTTTATCATCAGACCCTGAGAACGAATATAATCACCAGCATTTATTTTTTTAAACTCTTCCAAGTCTCCCAAGGGTATGACTATGGGAAAAGGCTGACCCGTATCAATCATTCCCTCCCTGGTTTGCTGATTGATTTTAAATTTGATAAGAGGGGCATAATTGATGGGATGATTTTTAAAGGTAAAATAAAGACCATTATCTGGTGGACTTAAAGGGGTGGTATCAGTTGAAAAAATAACAAAACACTCTTGAAAATCAAAAGTTACTTTAAACCTTTCCATTAGATTAGATCCAATGATTCCGTGTATAGGAATTCCTGCTCCTCTAAAAATAGTAAAATCAAAAGTGGTGAAACAAAAGATATTTTCAATCTGATATCCGGACATATTGAGAGTGGTTATTTTGGCCATAAATCCCCGCTGCTTAAGATTAAGTTCTTCTACAACCGCTTTGTCGATAAAAGTAAGACCTCCCGTGTCAATGATAAAATTATAATCATGGGGGAAATCATTTATTTTTGCCTTCACCAGAATATAATGATCCTTTTTCAGGAAGGGGACTTCTCCCGCTGGGTTTTCATT
>CAZKMO010000112.1:0-11707 GCA_964554015.1 uncultured bacterium | reverse complement strand
CAAATCCATCACTTCCTACTACTGTTCCATTATGAATAATCACTCTGTTATTAATGACAACCTTCTCTCTTATGCTCACATTAGCATGTATCCTGCAATCCTCCCCGATCTTTACTCCATCCCCAACCACTACTCCCGGCATTATCACTGTCCTATCACCAATAGTACACTCTCTGCCTATCACTACCCGGGCACCCAAAGAAACATCCTTACCCAGTTTTGTATGTTTACCAATAACTGCAGTGTCATGAATTCCTTTTTCAATTAAAAGTTTTTCGGGATGGAACAGTTTAACCACTTTGGAAAAAGCAAAATAAGGATTTTTTACCGGTAACCAGGCTTTACCTTCTAGGAATGGTACATCTAAATCCTCACTTATAATAACAGCAGATGCTTTGGTAGTGGATAAATATTTAGCATACTTCTTATTGGAAATAAAAGTTATATGCCCCGGTGAGGAATCATCGATAGGGGAAATATCTTCTATTCTCAAAGAATCATCACCAACCAGGGTTGCCCCTATTTCTTTGGCTATTTCTGAAACTGGTATACTCATACCTACCTTTTTTCACATATCAGAAGTATCAACACCAAGTGCATCCAATATTTTTTTAGTGAGATTATATTCTTCTTTGGCGTATAATATATTACCGGCAACTGCATCAAAAATATAATCATATGCGTTCTCTTCGGCAACTGCCTGTATTTTTTCATTTATCTGATCAAATACAGGTTGCAACAGCTCATTTCGCTTCTTATATAATTCACCCTGCTGACCAAATTTTTGATCCTGAAATCTCTGTGATTCCAGATATAGCTGTTGAATTTCATCCTGTTTTTCTTGCTTTTTTTCCTCACTCAACAGTAAACTCTGTTGTTCAAGCTGTTGCTGCAAAGAACGAATTTTATCCCCCATTTTCTGGAGTTCTTCTGCCCAGGCATTACTCTGCTCTTCCAATTTTTTCTGGGCCTCCACTGCGGATGGGAGCTTATTCAATATTATTTGTGAATCAATATAGCCAATTTTTAACTGAGCAAAAACAGATCCACTGAAAAGAACTGCTAACAGCAATATAGCTGACACTAAAAACATTTTTTGCTTATTCACAACTTCCTCCATAATTTAATTATTAATTAACTATTAAATATTAAAAACTTTGTCCAAATATGAAATGGGTTCTCCAATCTGTATACCGTTCACCATATTGGTTATAATAATCAAGTCCGCAGGCATAATCGATTCCCAACATACCCACCATGGGCATAAAAATTCTGGCTCCTATTCCAAAAGAACGACGGAGACCAAAGGGATCCGTGGATGCGAGGTCTTTCCAGGTGTTACCGGCTTCGGTGAAAATCAATCCATACAGCAGAGGATTACTTACAATCTGAAACCTTAATTCCGCATTGACCTTAAGCATGGTTTTTCCCCCATAATACCCACTAATGGGGAGACTAGGAAGTTGCGAAAGGTAGTAATTGCCACCTCCAAAAGGATCCGGATATCCTCTCAAGGGGATAGCTCTTGACATTCCGGCACCTCCCATGTAAAATAGATCAATACTCGTTATTGACCATTTACTGTCATGAATCAATTCATCCATGTAGCCAAATTGAGCATGCGTTCGTAACACAATGCTATGAGAAATAGTAGGAATATAATTATCAATACTCAATATATGTTTATGAAAACTTACGGTGCCCCCAAAAGGGCCTCCACATAATTCCGTGGAAAGGCTCACCTCTGACCCCCTGGTGGGAAACTGGGGTTGATCCAGACTATTCCTATCTATAATCTGGGTAACACTGCTGGATACACGAGGCCATCTTTCATCAGCCACATTTCCCGGATAATTTTCTAAATAGTAATCACTGAAATCACTTAAATCTGTTTCAGCTAACCGATAAATCCAATCACCCCGGAAATAGTTATCCGGCCAGGTAAACCGTCTCCCCAGTCTTACCGAAAAACCTCTGCTTGTATATTTATAATAACTATAATAGGGGCTGCGATTCCGTTTTGTATCCCAGATACTGGCGCCGATTAAGGTAGGAGTGTTTAAAAACCAGGGCTCGGTGAAACTTAACTGCAACGATCTGTAGTAGCGGCCAAAATTCCAGTTTAAATTCAACTGCTGCCCATTGCCAAATAAATTATTCATACCCAGTCCGATACTGCCGATGAGCTTATCCAGTTCACTCCATCCTGCCGAAATATTAGCCGTATCAGTTGACTTTTCCTCCACATCAAAGGTAATATTTACTTTATCTTCTTTTTCGGGAATGGGTTCAACATTGGGTTCAACTTTAGCAAAATAATTCAGCATCATTAAATCCCGGAAACTTCTCTGCAATAATTCCCGGCTGAAAATATCCCCAGGACGAATACGCAGCTGTCTGCGTATTACCCGCTCTTTAGTACGGGTATTTCCGGAGATTTTTATTTTATCAATTCGTACCGGTTCTTTCTCATCAATTACAAATTGTACATCAATGGTATCACTTCTATATGTTTCCCTGGGATTTATCTGAGCATAAATATATCCCAAATCATAATAAGCCCCATTCAGCTTGTCCTGAATTGATTTCATAAACTTTTCTTTACTGAATACATCCCCGCTTTTGAATTCCAGCATAGATTCAAGTGTTGCGGAAGGAAAAAGGGTGTTTCCCTCCCAGGAAATATTGCCAAAATAATAACGATCACCTTCTTTAACCCAGATATCAATATACATTTCATCATTTTGATCATTATAATAAAGGGAATCATTTAGGATTTCAGCATCCCTGTATCCTTGATTCCGATAAAATTCCAGCACCTTTTCCTTATCTTTTCTATACTTCTCTTTATCAAAATCTCCCCCTCCCCACCATCTATTCTCCTTTATGTCATCCATTTGCTTTCTCAGTTTTTTATCCTTAAAAACTGTATTTCCAAAAAATCGTATTCTTTCAATTTGTACTTTTTTGCCTTCATCAATAGAAAACTTCAGGACAGACAATCCTTCCCTTTCAGATTGATATATCTCTGTATTTATTTTAGCTAAAATAAAACCTTTTTCAGCATACTCCTCTTTTAATCTTTTTTTACCCTCGGCAATTCTACCCGCACTTAATATCTGTCCCCGATAAAACCCCAATACTTCTTTTAATTTTTCAGCCTTGATTTTCTTATTGCCCTCAATAAGCAGTCTATCCAATCGGGGATACTCTTCTACCTTAATGGTAAGGTAAACACCCTGGGAAGTACTTTTATCCACAATTATTTTTATATCAGAAAAAATTCCCAGATTCCAGAGTTGTTTCACACTAGCCTGAATATCTTCAATAGTTATAAAAGATCCTTCTTTAAGTCCGGAACTCATTTTAACAACTTCTTCCTCAGATATTTTATTTCCTTCCACTGATAATCCGAGTATTTCAACCGAACCTGTTTGCTGTCCATAAACAGAAAAACAAATAAATAGGATTATAGTTAAAAGAATACACTTATTGATTTTAAATTTCAATATATTACCTCCCGAAATTAGCTTATTAAAATACAAAAAAAAATAATCTTTGTAAAGTAAAAAATGATCCATAATATTTAAAATGGAAACACATGCCGGATCCAAATTCTTTTATCTACCTGCCAATCAGAGAGCAATAAACTGTTATAGGTGTATTCCATCTCTAAAAATAAATCAGGATTAATCATGTATTCCAAAGAAAGAGAGTGTTTAAATCCTAATCCATAATCCGGATATACAAGAAGACCCTTCTGAATCTGACCCGAATAAGTAAGAAATAAATTAGGGCTCAAGTATTTACCAACTGTAAGTTTAGTGCGCTGGATCAGACTATTGGCGTCCATAAACCGCTGATCCATAGAACCGGGTTTGAAAAAATTTCTTCCGAACATGTAAGAAAAATGAAATAAATCCAAACCAAAATTTTTCCGGATTTCCCGTTCCACCGGTTTGATTATTGGCCCTAAAATATAATTTTCCACCTGTAATCCCAAGGCTTCATAGGCACGTCCCTTCAAATCTTGATCCCTGCCTTCCAGCAGTGACAATACTTCTGTATTGGTTCTGATCACATCCGGATCATTGGTATAAAACCTAAACTGAGTGTTGTGCCAGGGTTTTTCAGCAGAGCTAAAACCATTATTCTGTTCAGCAGTATTAATGGCAAGCCAGACCGTGGAACGCATACCCAAAGAATCAACCACTGTAGTATAAGCTCTCCCGGATATTATTGGCTCTTTTGCTCCCTGGGGATAATCAAAAGAAATTCGTTCCGGTCTGAAATAATGCCCCAGTACATCAATAATCCCTTCCACCGAAGCCAAATTTCCCCACACCTGTAAATTATCCTTTTCAATACAACCATAGAGGCGAAGACCGCCGTATTCATCTTGCAATTTAAGATTTATATCAAAATTTCCCAGAGGAGTTTTTATTTCTTTAATATAATGAACATCCTCTTTGGGGTAAAGATTAACATCCCAAAAAACTTTTTGAAAAATATTGTAGCCATCTCCCTTTTTTCTGAGTTTAAGAAACGGGTAAGTAAACCGATAATCCCGAAGTACCAGCGTTCCCCGAAATAAAGGATTTTCCACTGGACCTGCTATAGTAAAAAAATCATCTTGAGGGTCAAATCCCTTGAAATCAATCCAGCAATCTTCTGCCTTTTCCATAAGACCGGGAATATGCAGGATAATCCCCTTAGAATTTGTTTTAATTAATAATTTTCCTAAACTCAATCTGTAATTATTTAAAATAAATGGAACTATGAATTCCTCACTGGAGACCGGTTGATTCCGAATTTCAAAGTTTCCCTTATTCATTTTTCCCTTACATTCATTAAGGGCAACAAATGACTCCCCCTTTTTAACCTCGGCCTTAATTTGAAGATTAGACATGTCATCAAAAGGATATAAATAACTTAATTTACCCTCGTTTATCTCCAACCTCCCGCTGCCAATAAACCATTCACCTTCATTTCCTCCCACTCGTAAAAATAATTCTCCCTTGCTTTTTGTATTCTTAAAATTATTATTCAATTCAGGAAGCACACTTAATATATTCCCTTCTAATAATAATGAAACGTCTGCATCTCTTCCATCGCCATGAGGGATAAATCCCCAGAATAATCCTTTTAAGGTGTCATCTTTACTGCATCTGCCTTTGAGAATTCTTAAATTGCCTTTGCTAATATCATATTTTTCCCATAAGGTATCAACAACTTCAAAATATAAATCGTTAAATGATACATTATTTATTGAACCTGCTTTAAAGGTGGCTTCTACATTAACATGGGGAGATTCATTTGTACCTCCAATAATACATTCTGCTTCACCACTACCCTTTAAAAAATCAAATCCAGCTAAAGCCTGAAATAACTCCCCTCCTTTCTCCCACTGACTGTATAATTTTCCTTTCAAGGAGTCCTGCCCAGTACTTTCAATCGAGCCCCTGAACCAATCCCTTTCATCTTTTTTCAGAGAAATTGTACATAGCTTAACCTTTTCATCTTTTATCTGAATTTCCAGATCGCCATTGATATTGCCAATATCGTGAAAAACTCCTTTATTAAGGGAAAGGGCAGAATAAACCTCTAGGCTGTCCCTTCTGCCTTTTATCTCTAATCCCCCATTAAGTTGTCCCTTAAAAGGAATGGTCCCTGGCAATAATGAATGTAATATATCCAGATTAAAATTCTGTAATCTTATTAAGCCGGCAACATCTTTATCACCAGTAAAAGAATATTTACCAGAAATAAAAAGATCATCTGCAAAATGAAAACTGTTTATTCTCATCTGATCACTAGAAAAATCGGCTTTCAATTCTAGATCCAACTTATTATATTCTTCATTTCTGAAATATCCTTCACAAGTAACTTCCTTTTTACTCCGCCGTTTTTGATAAGAAGGAAAAAGTACAAAAGTTTCCAAAGTATCCTTTTCCAATAATTTCCTGCCCCTTACTTCCCCTGCCCAGGATACATTATCTCCGCTTATATCAGTGGTTATCAGTAAAGAATCTACAGCACTCCGATAAGTATCGCTGAGGAGAAAATAAATTGGATATTCGGTTCTGTTTACCTTTAATCTCCAGGTAATATTATTTCTGAATGGCGATTGAATCTCTCCAGAAGCCTTAAAATTACTATGCGAAGTGGCTGCCTTGAAATCCAGTTTCTCATCCTTATAATTAAAATTTAATATGTACTCATCTCTGTCTAAATTTTTGTTTATAAATGTAATTCTGCTGTTACCTTCTCCCCTGATATCCTTTAATCCTCCTCGTAACCAGAAATCAAACTCACCCCGGGAAGAATTTAATCTCTTCTTTATTTCATCAGGAAATAAATGTAAAAAATTTCCTTGTATTTTTGCATTCAGATCGGATATCATAATTGAATCCGAGATATCAATTGTCCCCTTACTAATCAAATCCAGCTGGTCATTATCCTTAGAAATACCTGTAAATCTTAACTTCTTATTCTTAATACTCATATTCATATTAAAATCGGAAAAATCAATACCCACTGTTTTAAAATTCGAAGAAAGCAAATTCCCTCTAATCTCCGGATTGTTAATAGGACCTTTTACCTGCAGAAAGAAATCACCTCTACCCTGCACAGGAATATCTTTTTCCGGAAACATGCTTTTACTAAAAGCTTTAAAATCAATACCTGAACATTTGGCTTGCAAGTCAACATTAAAATCGACTAGATTTTCCGCTATCCCGGATATATCCAGAGCAGTATTACAAAAGTCTCCCACCGAACCATTGATTACAATACTGCTGTCATTTAAAACAGTTTTTATATTGACATCATTAAAAAAAATACCAAAATTTTTAAAAGAAAAACTCCCCTTGTTCAAGGTAAAGAATCCAGATTTTTCCCCTTCTGCAGTTACATTAAACTCGCCTTTAACTTCACCAGCATTAACTCGTAAATACTCCGGCAAAAAAAAGGGGACATCGGAAGAGGTAAGATCAGATTCTTGAATATAAATATGTACATATTTATATTCCCCGGATAAAAGATTAACTTGACTATCCAGTTTTAAATTATTCCTCCCTTTTACTCCAAAAAGGTTGCCGGAAAGGGTAATTAGGGTAGAATCAGCAGATTTTGAATACAGCCATCCATTCAATGATCTGGCAAATCTTTTTCTATTACCCAGAGAATCCTGTAAAAAAAACTCAGCATCAGAAACTCCCACCCTTTTTACTCTGCTTAATTCTTTAACCACCTCCTTGTAATTAAGATACTTCCCATTATCAGAAAAATCTTCACTTGCCAATTTAAATTTTTTAATTGTAAAAATTGGATGCACAAGAACTATTTGATGGGTGAGTTTATGCAGGGCAAATCTATATTTTAAAATATTAAAAAGGTTATATCCCAAACGGACTTCTTCAATATTCACATAGAAATCCTGGTCTTTAGGGGCTAGTTTCACTCCCCGTAAAGAAATACTATTCAAACTGATCGACACCTTCTCGATATCCGACTCATCCGCAAGAAAAGGACGCATCTTATTTAAAAGTACTACTTTTATTTTTTGATCAGCTTTGGTTATTTTCCAGGTAAAATATCCGCCAAAAATTATTATACCAATAATAAGAGCTATAACCAAAACCCAGGGTCTGCGCTTCATTACAACCTCTAGAAATAAAAACGAGGGGCAATTCCCTCATACAAATACTCTATAGTTAGACGTATATCTAAGGTAAGAGTTCCTTTATGATCGAACAATCTGCTCACTCACTTTACCAAATCGCCTTTCTCGTTTGATAAAATCCTCCAATGCTTTATATAAATGTTTACGGCGAAAAGCAGGCCACAATACTTTGGTAACATATATTTCAGTATAAGCGAGTTGCCATAAAAGAAAATTTGAAATGCGTAATTCTCCACTTGTCCGAATTAAAAAGTCAGGATCAGGAATATCGGATGTATAAAGATATTTATCAATAACGGCTTTGGAAATATCTCCGGAATTTAATTTCTTTTGTTCTATTAATTTCCCGATTTTTTTCACTGCTTCAATTATTTCTTCCCGGCCTCCATAATTTAAAGCAAGAATTAATTTTAATCCAGAATTGTGCCTGGTTTTTTCCATTCCTTCTCTAAATTCATCCCTGGTATCAGATGGCAGTTTCTCCATATTTCCGATTGTCATTAATTTTACATTATTTTTATTCAATTCCTTGATTTCTTTTCTTAAAGTAGTGATTAATAACTGCATTAAAGCCGATATTTCCTTCAGGGGCCGCCGCCAGTTCTCAGTTGAGAAAGTATAAAGGGTAAGATATTCTATTCCCAGTTCACCACATACCTTGACAATTTCACGGACTGAATTTATCCCCTCCCGATGTCCGGCAACTCTGGGCAGTCCCCTTTTCTTGGCCCATCTACCATTTCCATCCATTATTATGGCTATATGGCGGGGTAATTTATCACTATCAATTAATTTTTTATGTAATTTTTCCATATTATGCTTCATCTTAATTTTCGAAAGAGAAGAATATTGCTCTCAATCAAACTTATTAAATTACTATCATTTTACCGTAAAGTCAAGGTTAATTTAACAGATAAAAGCATACCCTCAGTGAAGAGGAAAGGATAAAGGGAATTGAGAATTTTGAATGATGAATTAAAAATTGGAAAAGATTCAGGTTAAGACTGTGAAAGAACCTCAATACATCTGGAATAGTGGAATGATGGAAAAGTGAAAAATTTCCATCCCATCCTTCCATTATTCCAATCTTCCATTCTTCCATTTCCTTTCACCTCTTCATTTCAACCTTAGTCTTAACCTCAACCTTAACCTGTACTAATACTCCCTTTTCCATTCTCCTTTTCTCCCTTTTCCTCTTTTTATCTTTTATCTTTTTTCTTTTGTCTTTGTTTTATCCTTTATCTTTTATCTTTTTATTTTATGATGGGATATGTTTAAAATCCTTGAAAAAGTTAAAAAAAATCATTACTATTAAGGCGATAACTTAATTTACATTTTAGAACATTTTTTACCTTAGGAAGTAATTTTAAAAATTGTTCTAGACCGATGAATAGAGGTAATAAACAATTATGAGCAAAATTAAAGTAGCAGTGGTTGGAGTGGGAAATTGTACCAGTGCTCTCGTTCAGGGAATCCATTACTATCAAAATAAATCTGAAAATGATGCTATTGGTCTGATGCATTGGAAAATCGGTGATTATATTCCGGGAGATATAGAAATTGTGGCCGCCTTTGATATTGACCAGCGTAAGGTTGGCCGTGATATCCATGAAGCCATCTTTTCTAATCCTAATTGTACTTCTGTATTCTGTCCGGATATACCCAAAGCCGGAGTTACTGTACACATGGGTAAAATTCTGGACGGAATAGCCGAACACATGAAAGATTATGAGGATAAATATACTTTCGTCCCTGCAGCCGAACCCGAACCCAGCAAGTCAGACATCGTAAATATCCTGCAGGATGCTGAGGCTGAAATCATGCTGAATTACCTTCCGGTGGGATCTGAAAAAGCAGTCCGATTCTATGCAGACTGTGCTTTGGAATCAGAGATTGGATTTGTGAATAATATGCCGGTGTTCATTGCCAGTAACCCGGAATGGGCTCAGAGATTTAAGGAAAAAAATCTTCCTCTCATCGGTGATGATATCAAGGCCCAAATGGGTGCTACCATTGTACACAGAACCCTTACTGATCTCTTTCATAAACGGGGAGTTGCCCTGGAACGGACCTATCAGCTGAATACTGGAGGTAATACGGACTTTCTCAATATGCTCAACCGCAGCCGGTTAATTTCTAAAAAAGAATCCAAAACCGAAGCCATCCAATCAGTTGCGGCCCGGCGGCTGGATAAGGAGAACATCCATGTCGGTCCCAGTGATTATGTCGCCTGGCAGAAGGACAATAAGGTCTGCTTTTTACGCATGGAAGGGAAATTGTTCGGGGATATACCCATGAATCTGGAACTCCGGCTCTCGGTGGAAGACTCACCCAATTCGGCCGGGATAGCCATTGATGCTATCCGCTGCGCCAAACTTGCCCTGGAGCGCAAGCAGGGCGGAGCACTCACCGCACCCTCTTCCTATTTCTGCAAACACCCCCCGGAACAGTATACCGATGATGTAGCCTACAGGATGACCGAGGCGTTTATTAAGGGTGAGTAGTGTGAGGATGTTTGGGCGTTATTTTTTTTAAAAAAGATGATTTGATTTAAAAAATTTTTATTTATATAAAAAACCAATTCATTCTTTATGCAAACATTTTTAAAGGATTGTTATGGTGTAATGGATAAATAATCATGCATCTACATGGAGGCAGTATATGCATTATAAGTTATCATTTACAGTGCTTTTAATTTTCTTTTTTATATCTGTTTCACACCCACAATCAAACAATGATTTAATAGTTGAATTAAAGGAATTAAATAAAACTCTGGATTCTATTCATATAAATTTAAAGGTTCTTTCAAAACCAAATTTAAATACAAAAGAGATTATCAATACTAAAAACCAAATACACATCATAAAGAAAAAACTTAAAACACAAATAATCATAGATGATCTCGATAATCCAATTTACATTGATAAAAATATTAACATAGATAGTAATCTCGATCTTTTAGACTTTCGTGTCTATGAAACAAGTATTAATTCTTATGAAGTTTATGCACGCATTAAGAATAAACAGCGAAAATATTTAGAGTGGGTAAAACTTTATTACAATATATTTAATAATGGCAACCTTGTAAATTCTGATTTTACTTATATTGACTTTGAATCCTATGGTTATACTGGCATATCTCCGTATAAAACATCATTTATAAACACGTTTTTTGATAAAGCTGAATTTGATAGCATTTCATATACATTTGATTATGATATAAAAAATGGTAATGATGATATTCTCTGGGATAAGATACTACAGTTTGAATCAAATACCATACAAAAATCTGCATTCCTTAATAAATGGTATGGTTTTGTCTTAAATAACACAAACTATTCAATGAAATTCTCTAGTATTTATGCTTGTGTAATTAATAATAACCAGATGGTTAATTTTGATTACACCTATATTGATGTTGATAACTTATATTTTAATTCCTTAATAATTCAATCCGTAACGACAACACCAACATCAAGTGAATGTGTAACACTACATAATTATTCGAACCAAGATATTAATATTTCTGGCTGGACAATAGGAGATCTAAATGATCCAACTGCCTATACAATACCACAAGGGACGATAATATATTCAGGTTTATCAAAAACTTTTTACCATTCTCAATTAGGTTTTCAAATAAATGATACTGGTGAAGTTATTTATTTAAAGAATCAATACAGTACTACTATAGATACTTGGAATGAATCAATTGGTGAAGATAGAGACTATAAAGAATATAGGTTCAAAGAAAACTCTAGTGCAACATTTGATAGTTACATTGATTTACCTTCTGACTATGATGAGATCATTTATTACTTTAATTATGCACTTTATTCTCTTGATGGGACTGGAAATCTCCCGCCGAACAAACCAATTTTTTCTAATGACACTATTTTAAGCACTACACGTTCAAATACAAGTTTTAATATTTTTTTAATTGATCCTAATGGTGATCACCTTGATTTATTAGTCGATTTTGGTGACGGTTCTCCAATGAATTGGAAGGGCAGTTTTTATTCA
>CAZKMO010000111.1:11389-11741 GCA_964554015.1 uncultured bacterium | reverse complement strand
TGAAATTGGTAATCGCTTCTATGATATTGTCATAGGAAGGATTTTTTTTGAATTTAACACTCACTGATACCAGATGACCGTCACTCACCGGTACTCGCACACAGGTGGAGGATATAAGCGGTGTTTTACTGTTGATAATTTCTCCCTTTTTAATATGCCCCCAAATCTTCAGGGGTTCATCTTCAGATTTTTTTTCCTCACCCGCAATATGGGGGATGATATTATCCGCCATTTCCGGCCAAGTATTAAGGGTTCTTCCGGCTCCGGAAACAGCCTGATAGGTTGATATCAAAACCTTTTCAATTTGAGTATATTTAAAGTGTGATTTAATGGATATTGATGATTTAAAAAT
>CAZKMO010000111.1:0-11379 GCA_964554015.1 uncultured bacterium | reverse complement strand
GATATCGAGATAGGGCAGCCCCGGATACCCCGCTCCGGAGACAGCCTGGTAGGTTGAAACTACAACCTTTTCAATTTGAAATGTTTTTAGGGCATGCAGGACCGGAACATAAGATTGAATGGAGCAGTTTGGCTTTACGGCAATAAAACCTTGATCCCAGCTTCTTTTCTTTTTCTGACTGTCAATTATTTCCAGATGATGAGGATTAATTTCAGGAATGAGCATGGGGACATCCGCTGTCCAGCGGTGAGCTGAATTGCAGGATACAACCGGAATACCTTTTCCCGCATATTTTTCCTCTAACCTTCTTACGTCTGCTTTATCCATACTGACTGCAGAAAATACTATTCTTACTTTTTCAGCAATGGTATCGATATCAGATGTTACTTCATATACAGGAAGGTTCTGTATTGATTTAGGGATAGAAACATTTTCCATCCAGCGATCCTTGACCGCTTCAGAATATAATTTCTGAGCTGATTTGGGAGAGGCAGCCACACAGGAAATCTCGAACCAGGGATGCTCTGATAAAAGACGTATAAATCGCTGCCCCACGGTTCCGGTTGCGCCCAGAATACCTACCGAGATTTTTTTTTGGTTATATCCTTTCTTTTTCATTCCCTAAATATACAAAAATATTTAATTTTTACAAAAATATATATTTTTTTTGAATTGGTTAAAATTTGTTCAGTTGGCTCAATTTCGGTTGAATTTTGTTTAAATTATGCTATATTTAATAATGTAATTATTATTTTTTTTGCTTAAATTCAGTATAAGTAATAAGTTAGATAAACATTGACTTTTTTTGGCATTTTTTTTGCTTGAGAAATAAACTATGAATAAAACAAAATTTAATGCCTGAGGAGGAAAAATTTTATGGAGGCTATTATAAATAGAATGAGAAAAGTTTGGCTTTTAAGTACGGTATTGACAGGCTGGTTAGCAATCACCGTACAGGCACAGGAAGTCTATCGAATATTACCTCTGGGTAATTCCATTACCTGGGGTAAAGCCCATAAAGCTGCCCCCATCCCTGGGGAACATGGATATCGTGATCATCTTTATGATAATCTTTATAATGCGGGATATGATGTAGAGTTTGTCGGTCCCCAGAATGATGGTTATTATGATGGTGAATGGCATGACGGGGCAACTATAGAAGAGTTCATCCCGGATGCACTTTTTCCCACTTACAGCTCCGAACTTCCGGATCCACCCAGTAATCCCTTTGATATTGATGTTACCCTGGATAATCTGCGTATAGCAGGAAAATTTCCAGATATTGTCCTGCTGCATATCGGAACCAACGATATGAATACCGATCAACCTATTTCTCCCGGGGGGAATCGTGTTTCTATTCAGGAGGAACTGGAATTACTTTTACAGGCTCTATTGGATTACGATGATGGCGGGGACACAATCGATTATATTTTCTTATGCAAGATAATTCCCCGGGCGCCCTTCAACGACTTTCCCGGTGTTAATGCCAGGATTTTAGATTATAATTCCAAGATTGATATTATATATAATGAATTATCCGAGTCGGAGCAGGATAGAGTTATCATTATCAATATGCATGCTGCCTTGTACAGTAATCAAAATAAATATTACGGACAGGATGACGGACCTATTGGTATTAATGAAGATCATATCCATCCCAATGAAGAAGGGTATATAAAGATGGCGGATGTATTCAGTATGTATATTGAAAATGAACTTGCTCTGGTTAAACGGGATGAATTTTTCTTTGCGGGGGTGGATGGGCCCTTAAACAATCAATCTACCTGGACGGCAAGCGGTTCTATCTTAACTGCCAGAGGGGACGGAGGATATATATATTCCTTTGATACTGGTAATTCCTGGAAAGATTTAGCCATCTGGCATGAATCTGAAGGATTGAATTCCGTCTCCCTTAAATATCATGCAGATACTAATCCGGATAACATCTATACCAGCGGAGTGGGATTATTAGTGGCATGTGACAGAACTGATATATCTTCAGTTAACGGATATATGATTTTTGTATATAACGGATATGTGCGGTTGCACAAGGTTGTTAATGGAGTGGTTGCGGATCAGTATATTGCCAGAAAAGCGTTTTTAAATCCGGTAAATGAGGATATTTTAACCGTAACCTACATTATAACCGAATCCCGGACCAATTTTAGCGTAAAACTGATTAATGATACCGAACCTTCCCCCACCAGCCCCAAGGAAATTTTATTTGAAATGAGTGATTATTCCAGCAAACCTCCTTTGGATCCTGAAGTTGCTTACTATTCCGGTGTGGCTTTTCGGGGAAGTACCAGTGAATATTTAAAAATAGATTATTTTGAAGCCACAACCTCCTATGAGGATCTGGTTGCCCCCAATAAAATTACCGATATCATTCCTATTTCCAAGACTCCTTCCAGTATAACCTTGCAGTGGACCGCAGTAGGAGATGATGGGTTTAGCGGAAAAGCATCCAGTTATGACATTAGATATTCCACTGCAGCTATAACCACGGATAATTTTAAAGATGCCACTGTTGTAGGAAGTATTCCGGTGCCGGCAGATTGCGGAGATGGCTCTTCTCGTCCTACCCAGAGTGTTACCATTGAAGGTCTGCTTGCCAATACCGAGTATTTCGTTGCTATTAAAACCATTGATGACTGGGGGAATACGGGTGCAATGTCTCCTGTGGTTTCCTCGACCACTGAAAAGAGGAATCTGGTATTGGATGAATTAGATGATAGCGATGCTTTTGCCAGTAAATGGGCATATAACCCGGATGAGTATAAAATTAATGAAACCACCGGGGAACTGTACAATGATTATGAAATGGGCGGCTGGGGTGGCATGGCTATATATAAAGATGGGACTAACCCTTCTGAAGTGAGATTTGTATGGGGAAATAATGTGCAGAATCCCGGACCGGGAGAATTAGCCAATGGCGGATTAGTTTTGCTGGCCAGTGATACCACTACTACAGCAAATGGCTATTTGTTATTTATACGTAATCGTCTGGATGTAATATACCTGTTCCGCATTGATAATGGTATTATTCTTGATCCCACTGAATCACAACTGGATGCAGTACCGCTGGATATAGAAAGTCTGGGTACGTATCCCAGCAGAGGAGATACCATAGCAGTTATTGTTAATACTGATAATGATATGTATAATAGATTTGATGTGTTTGTAAAAAAAGGATACGCCGGTTCATCCTGGAAAGCTGCTTCCAGATTTGCCCTGTATGATTATGAAAAAATATTTGGGAAAAAGGAAAATAATTATGCCGGAATTATGCTTACCCGGAAAACGGATTCGGATAATGCAGTTACTTCTTTTGCCACCTCTTTTACGCGAACCAATGCAGAGAGCATTGAAGCTGTGGGTCCGGCCATATTGCCGCCGGATACAGTTAATAAACAATTGGAAGGTGATCTGGAAGTTATCGTATATGATAAAAATAATCTTTTTCTTCCCAAGTGGCCGGTATATTTCAATGTAATTAAAGGTAACGGCAGTATTGGTTTGGGAAATGTTAATAATAAAAGGCTTTATATCGAAGCAGAATGGTATACGGATATTAAATCTCCCATGGTTGAAATTGAGGATCAGACTGCCTCGGGTGGCAAGTATATTAAATCTTCCCAGGAAACGCCAAATTTAGATGGGTATGCGGAGTATAAAATATATATTGATCAGGAAGGCACCTATACTCTTTATGCCCGCACCAAATGGACTCAGAATGATTGGAAGGGACGAAATTTATGGATTGTTTTTGATGAGGGAACAGAGAATGAAGATAGTTTTATATGGTATATACAGGAGCAGAAGGGGGGAAGTGATGAATGGGTATGGGATGTAGTACAAGTAGGGGAAAACGGACTAGGTGGTCCGTATTTCACCAGACAGCTGAGTAAAGGTATGCATACCTTACAGATAAGAACCGTGCATGCAGATGTGCCTTTGGATAAATTGTTGCTTACCCGGGAGGAAGGATATGTAAATGTACCTGATGATGATCCCACTAATACTGTTTTAACCGATGATAACGGAATTGCCAAAGCCAACTGGACTCTGGGTACTGTTGCCGATGATAAAAGTACCACTCAAGTCAACGAAGGAATAAATAGAATTATTGCCAGACCTTTTGGAGCCGAAAGTTCGGTAACGTTTGAAGCGGAAGCAATTCCCGATGTGCCCACATCATTATTAAAATCAAATGACAATCAATATGGTGATGCCGGGCAACAGCTGGAAGATCCGTTTATTGTTACTTTACTTGATACCTATCTGAATAAAGTACCCAACCATATAATAGATTTTGAGATTGTCAACTCTTTGGATGGTAGTCTTTCCAAAACCAGTGTGTCTTCAAATGATTCTGGACAGGCAGCAACCTACTTAACTCTGGGCCGTCAAGATACTCTATATGAAGTATTAGCTACATTTGAAGGGTTTACCGGTCAGCAGATAAAGTTTACTGCCAAGGTAAACAGAGGAACCGGATTAGTGGGGAGATTGGAACGGGTCTCGCTGCAGGCATCTCAGAAACTTTACATTAATGAAACCTTTCAGAATATTTTACAGGTAAAAGTTTTAAATGATGCAATTCCGCCACTTCCCATCCAGAATACTCCGGTTACATTTGAAGTTATAAAAGGTAAAGCAACCGTTTCAGCAAATAAATACTATACCAATAATCTGGGAATTGCCAAAGGGAATATTACCATGGGACCTGATCCGGAAGAAGTTGTTGTGCTAGCACACACCAGTCTCCATTTCGACACTGTTTTAGTTGATACAGCTTTTTATAAAATATCTGAAATATATAAACCTCAGGGAAGCGGAGATAATCAAAAAGCTAAGGCTGGAACTATCTTTAAATATCCCTTAAAAATTTACGCAAGTTCTCCTTCCGGTGCTCCTGCCGGGGGTATACCTATGATTTATGAAACTAAAGGGCATGGATTTGAATTCAGCGGGGGAGGAGAAGTTGCCTTTGACACCACTGATTATCCGGATGGTACCGCCTCTATAAAGGTAAGAGCCGGCCAGTTCCATGGCAAGTATAAAGATATTGTGGAAGTTGTAGCTACAGACGGATTCTATCCAGTGAAAGGCTCACCTAAACATTTTACTTTATTTGTTTCTTCCGATGCGGATCAATTAGTGAAGATAGAGGGAGATAGCCTTTCCGGAGTTGTGGGAGAAATTGTTGGTCCCCTGAAAGTACAAATGATAGACAGTGAGGGTGATCCAGTGATTAATCAACCCCTTACCTATAAAGTTACTGCCGGAGATGGTTATTTTAGCGGGACAACACCCAAAGATTCATTAACATTTTATTCCGACCATAATGGTTTGGCTTCTGCCTGGTTGACTCTGGGACCAAAAGTTGGCCAATTCAACAATGAAGTTACTGTTTATTTTGATAATGCCTACAATCATCGGGAAGTCAAGTTTCATCTTTCAGCAGTGGTTTCCAGTGCGGATACCATTTTTGCCCTTTCACCCTCTCATCTGGAAGGCACAGTTGGAAATCCGGTAAATGTAAAGGTAAGAGTGTTTGATGATACCAAACCGGGGAATCCGGTAAAGGATGTTTCCGTATATTGGTCAGTAATGGGTGGAGGCGGTTATTTAAATGAAGAAGGTGATACTACCACAGTGGTGGCAACCAATGACAGCGGTCAGGCTTCCCTGGATTGGGTCCTGGGCAACAAAGCAAGTGAAAATAATAATATATTAAAAGTATATGCCAGCGATGGTGTGAATCCCTTACACGGATCTCCCCTACTTTTTTATGCTTCTGCTGAAGCTGATTCGGTAGATCCAGATTCATCTTTTATCAGTGCTACAGATTCAATTGAAGCATCCGGTAAAGATACCGCCCATGTAACTGTTACCCTGAATGATAAATATAATAATCCTATTTCCGGGAAAAAGGTTACCATTAAAGTGGTACCAAATGATAGGATACATATATATGGTTCCGATGAACCCACTGATGAAAAGGGACAAACAACAGCTACTTTTGTAGCTTATTCAGCTGGACAAAAAATAGTGTATGCTGAAGTGAAAGATGAGGATATTCAGTTGACTGCGACAGATTCTGTTTATGTAATGCCGACCGAGGCTGCTTATATCAAAAAATATAATCCCCAGGATTGTGATGATCAGATAGGAAACATAAACACAGTGCTTAAGTATCCCTTAATGGTTCAGGTTACAGATGCAAATCAGAATCCCAAAAAAGGTGTTCCGATAACTTTTCAGGTAACCGGTGGAGATGGTGAAATAGTAGAGAAACAACCGGTTACAAGTAATGAACAGGGTTTGGTGCAATCTCAGCTGATTTTAGGACCGGACACAGGACTGAATATTGTAGAAGTCACCGCAGATGTTACTATTGTAAGTTCCTTAACTTTTGAAGCAACCGCAGAAGACAATGATGCTTATAAAATTGAAAATGTCACTCCTCTGGCTCTTAATGGGAAAGCGGGAGAACAATTGCCTGATACCTTAAAGGTGAGGGTGCTGGACAATAACGGCAGATTTGTCTATGGCGTTCCGATTACTTTTGAATCAGAGGGAGGCGGTAAGGTCTCCAAATCTTCTATGAACACCAATAAGTTCGGTCAGGCCTGGACCTTGTTTATTGCTGGTGATCAAAGTGGTACGCAAAATTATGTTAAGGCTATAAATCGGAATCTGGCAGGTTCACCGGTTGAATTTAAAGTTTTTGTGAGTTCCGGATTGCCCAGAAACATTAATTATGTAGATCCGGGAGATAAATCCAGACAAGGATATTTAACCTCAAATATCCAGGTGGAAGCGTTGATAACCGATAAGTTTGGTAATAAGGTAAAAGATGTTCCCATTACCTTTAAAATTATATCAGGTGATGCCTCTATCGAAGGACACCAGGAATATATTGTGAATACAAATACGGGAGGACTTGCCAATGCCATGGTAACTCTGGGAGAATCGGTGGAAACCATAATAATTGAAGCTCGCAATAAACAGCTTAAAGGTTCACCCTTAGAGTTTATAATTTATCCTCAGTCCGATCAGGCAGCGGAAATGATTATTGTACGAGGGGATAACCAGAAAGGGAAAATAGGACATATATTCCCGGATCCACTTATGGTAAGAGTTTTAGATCAATACGGGAATCCGGTTACAGCTACTTCGGTTACCTTCACCAAGACCCAGGGAGAAGGTGAAATTATCGGAGCCCAACCCGTTTTAAGTGATAGTAACGGACATGCCATGGTTAAATTTCAAGCCGGTAATACAACTGGCACGGCAGAAGTTACAGCAGTTTCCAAGAATGTGGTGAAATTTAATCTGGAAGCTGTGGAAAATGAATATTTTCCGGTTATATCAAACAAACAAACTCTGCTTGATAATGCTCCTTATCAGATAAATGAAAATAATCCCTGGCCTCTTACACTTTCGGTGTATGCAAGTGATAATGATCTTCAGGACATACTTTCCTTCCAAGGATATCAAGAAGGGTATATAAATCTGCCGGAAGGAGCAGTATTAACCAAGAATACGGAAACCACTGCCACTTTTAGCTGGACACCGAATAATACCCAGGCTGGTAATTATAAAATTGTTTTACGGGTAACAGACGGTAAAGGTGGATTTGATTCGGTTACCTTACCCATTGAAGTGATAAATAATAACAGAATACCGAATATTAAGGAAACACTTCCGGTATCCCGGGATACAACCATGTATGTTGGCAGTGAAGTAATGTTCTGGGTTAAAGCAGAAGATCCGGATAGAGATCCCCTCACTTATCGATGGGAGGTAGCTGGCCAGGAAATGCAAAATAGCAATTATGCGGTTTACTATCATAGAGTAGACATAGATTATAAGGGTGATGAAAATATTAGTGTTAAGGTACGTATCAGTGACGACGGCGGAGTTTCTTTTGCTTCCGAATACACCTGGTCAGTTAACATTGAAGGAATAGACACAACTTCTGGTGGTTCTGCCATACAGTTAGCAGCTTACTTTGGGGAATTCGATCATACCTCCAATTGTGTTGAAATTCACTGGTCAACCGCATTTGAAAATTTCAATAAAGGATTTAATATCCTGCGCAGTGTTTCTGAATTTGGTCCCTATCACCAGATTAACAGTAGCTTAATTTCACCAAATGCGGAAGGTGATTATCTATATAGGGATTACGGTATGCAGGTGGGAGTGACCTATTTCTATAAAGTGGCTGATGTTGATGCCTTTGGTAATATAACCGAGTATTCTCCCATCAGGATTGTCGTTCCGATTCCGGAAAGGTACATACTTACTCAGAACTATCCTAATCCATTTAATCCGGTAACCAAAATTCGCTATGAGATTCCCCAAGCGGGAACGGTTACTCTTGCTATATACAATATGATGGGACAGCAGATCAGAGAACTGGTTGATGAATTTAAAGCTCCCGGCTTTTATGAAGTTGATTGGGATGGTAAGAATGAAGCAGGTATTGAAGTATCAACCGGAATTTATATCTATAAACTCAGCACTCAGGATAAAGCCTTGGTCAAGAGAATGGTTAAGCTAAAATAGCCAGATTCTATTGATATTAATAAAGGGAAATATGTATATGGGCCTGTAGTGTAAAATTTGACTTATAGATAATTGTGAATAAGAAAAAAAGCCCACGGAGATTAAAAACTTAACTGGCATAAGTATTTTGTTTTTCGTGGGCAAAATTTTGTTATAAGCAGGTACAATAGATTTTACTAAAAAAGAAAATTTATTTATATTGTTGAAAACAAGACTTAATTATTTTACATTTATTTTTATGATGAAAAATAAAGACATAAGTTTAAAAATTTCCTTTCTAATTTTATTTTATATAATTAGTTCTTTTAATAGTGTAAACGCTCAGATTAGTTTGAGTATCCCTGATTCCACTGTGTGCTATAATTATGAGTTTTCTCTTCCCCTCCAGATTAATACAGCGGTAAATGATACTATTATTGCTTATTATCTTCAGCTTAATTATAATCCGAATATTGTAGAGATATATGGAGCTTCCCAACAAGGAACCTTAATCGAAGCCTGGGGAAATCCCTTTTATAATCCGCTTCCCGGAAAGTTCCAAGTAGTAGGATTTTCCACAGAATCCTTGATTCTTAATGCATCGGATACGATTGATACATTATTATTTATAAATGTAAAAATTATAAAAAATACTGTAGGGAAAACAAATATTAGTATAGGAAAAGCAATATTTTATAATATACGGGGACAGCTTGAAACTGAAATTTCAATTGAATCCGGAGCTGTCTTGAATATAATTCATAATGAATATCCCTATATTAATGATTTTGGAGATATTACATTTCTTGAGGACAGCACCTATATAGTCAATATAATATCTTATATTGGTGATAGTGATAATACCATTGATCAATTGGACATAAGTTTACAAGGTGATGAAAATTTTAGTTATATTTTTGAAGGTTCAGATTTAACTATCATCCCAGATCCGAACTGGAGTGGAGTTTCAACTTTAATAGTAACTGTTTCGGATATTTATAAATACACTGATTCTGATACTTTTCAGGTTACAGTTCTTCCTCAGGAAGATGATCCTCTGCCTTTCGGATTAATAAGTCCTTTGGATACCACCTTATGGAGTGGGGAGAATGAGATTGATTTTTTTTGGGAAGAGTCTGAAAATGTGGATAAAAATGATTCCATAACCTATACGTTTTATTTAGGAACAGATTCTACTTTCCAATCTGGAATCTTGAGAATGTATCCTTCTCTTCTCAGCGAAGAAATTTTAATAATTATTTCACTTGAGCCAGGAGTTTATTACTGGGGTATTGAAGCTCAAGATTCGCGGGGAAATAAGGTATGGTGTAATGATAACTACGGAATAGTAAATATTCAGCAAACAGATATTACTACTCCTGAGTTCGATCTCATAAAAAGGTTTGAAATTTATCAAAATCACCCTAATCCATTCAATTCTCAGACCAATATTGGATTTCAATTACCCAAATCCGCAGTTGTCAAAATTGATATACGGGATGTAAACGGCAGATATATTAAAACTCTTTTGCATGATTATATGACTTCTGGTACGCATTCGGTAGTTTGGGATGGGAAGGATAACAATAATAATTCTTTAAGTTCCGGAGTTTATTTAGTCAGGTTTAAAGCAGATAATATTATCAAGGTTAGAAAAGTTGTTTTGGTTAAGTAGAAAATATTGTTTTAGTATATTATTATTCCTTTTTATATTTCTGGGGAGGGATGTGTTTTCCCTTAACCATTCCTTACTGCCTGCCAGGAGTGATGTTCAGGAACCGGATACAATATTTATCACCATAACTACCATTCCTGCCGGTTTACCTTTTGAGGTTGATGCTGAGGAATATACATCCCCTTATACTTTTTCCTGGTTTCAGGGTGAAGAGCATGAACTGTCCGCCCTTACTTATTCTTATCACAATTTAGAGAGTGAAATTCGTTATGAGTATGATTATTGGGATGACTACGGGGAACAAATTCATGCCTATACTGTTCCCGGATATAATGATACTCTCACTATTTATTATAGTAAACAGTATAAGCTTACGGTTGTTTCTGCTTACGGTAATCCTCAGGGAGACGGCTGGTATGATGCAGGGAGTTCTGCCTATTTCTCTGTTACCTCACCTGAGATCGATGGTTCTACAAAATATCTTTTTACTCATTGGGTAGGTGACTTTAATGATACCACCACTACCGGAATTTTTATTATGGATACCAGTAAAACGGTTTATGCAGTGTGGTCAATCCAATATTTCCTCACTACAGTTATCATCCCTTCTGCCGGTGGTACCATGAATCCTTCCCCTCCTGGACAATGGGTTGAGGCGGATAGTACTATACCCCTTAGTGCTTTTGCCGGTGCTGGCTATGAGTTTACCGGCTGGTCTGGAAGTATATCGGGCAGTGAAAGTCCAACCTCCCTAAAAATGACAGAGCCTAAAACTGTTAATGCTAATTTTGGTAAAAAGGTATTTATAACCTTTAACTCCAATCCACAAGGAATGGAATTTTATGAAAATGAGGTATTACATACAACCCCGCATACTTTTTACTGGACTGAGGGGAGCCTATACCATTTAAAGGCCAATTCTCCGCATTATGTAAGTGAGGATACCCGTTTTGTGTTTTCTTCCTGGAGTGACGGGGCGGAAAGAATCCGCGAATATGAAGTACCGAGCAGCAATGATAACCTGACTATTACCTTTTCCCAGCAATACCTTTTAGCCCTGGATACCACTCACGGGGATCCCCAGGGGTATGGATGGTACGATGAGAACCAAACTGCCAGTTTTTCAGTCACTACCCCGGATGTAA
>CAZKMO010000110.1:0-11810 GCA_964554015.1 uncultured bacterium | reverse complement strand
CAATATTTTTTGTATAAAAATATATGTTTATATAATTGATTATATTAAAAATATTGCATTTTAGCCTTGACAATAAGGTCTACTTTAATTACTTTATCAAATTAATTTATTTAAAATGAAATGGTTTTTATTTTAGAATTCCGGAACAAAGGAGGGTAAGAGATTAAGATTCTATTATTAGAAAGTATTCATAGTAATGCTGAAAAGTTTTTTCGCAACAAAGGATATCAGGTTGAGATTTATTCCGACAGTCTTGAAGAAGATGTATTGATAGAAAAAATGCATGGAGTACAGGTGCTGGGAATTCGTTCCAAAACAGAAATCACCACAAGAGTGATACAAAATTCATCTGACCTGATGACTATCGGTGCTTTTTGTATTGGTACCAATCAGATAGATATGGAGAGTTGTAACAAAACAGGAATAGCAGTTTTTAATGCACCTTACAGTAACACCCGCAGTGTGGTTGAATTGACCATTTCTAATATTATTGCATTACTTCGTAATGTGTTTAATTACAGTATGGGTATGCATAAGGGTTTATGGGAGAAACATACTAAAGATTGTTATGAGGTACGAGGTAAAAAATTGGGTATTATCGGGTATGGGAATATTGGCTCCCAGCTTTCTGTTTTGGCAGAGGCTTTGGGAATGAAAGTTTATTTTTATGATATTATTGATAAACTTCCTCTGGGTAATTCCAAAAAGTGCAATTCCATGCAGGAATTACTGGAAGAATCTCACATTGTAACCGTACATGTTGATGGCAGGAAGTCCAATTATAATCTTATTGATGAGAAAGAATTTGCTAAAATGAGAGATGGGGCGATTTTTATAAATGCCAGTAGAGGGTTTGTGGTCAATATTAAGGCTCTGGCCGAAAATTTAAAATCGGGCAAAATCAAAGGAGCAGCCATAGATGTATATCCTGATGAACCCAAAGAAAAAAAAACCAATTATAAAACCATTTTGCAAAATTTACCCAATACCATATTAACACCTCATATAGGAGGGAGTACGGAAGAAGCACAGAGGAATATTGCTGATTTTGTACCTACCAAATTGCATGATTTTATTACCCTGGGAAATACCGTGAGCAGTGTAAATTTTCCTAATCTGCAGTTACCTCAAATTGAGAATGAGCATAGAATTGTCCATATTCATCAAAATGTACCCGGAATTATGGCAAAGTTGAACAATATATTCGCCTCCAATAAGATTAATATAGAAAATCAGTTTCTGAAAACCCGCGACCAATTGGGCTACGTGATTACTGATATTGAAAAGGAGTATGAAAAAGGCATAATTGATGAAATTAAACAGGTTGAGGGAACTATCAGAGTGCGAATTCTGTACTAATTTTATAACTGGTTAAAAATAATTCCCCTTATTCTTGCCATTAAACTTTCCCCTAAATTTTTTTGATGACAGTAAAAATTTTCCTTAATAATAAAAGTATATAAATAGCTTTAAAAGTTTTTAAGTTTTATTATTAGTTTGCCTACCTTGGATAATTATTATTTTATAAATAATCCATCATACTTGACATTATATTTTTTTTTTGTTAACTTTTGACAGTATACTTATAGATAAATATACTTATCGATTCTCTTCTTAATCTATGTGTTTTTATGCACAATCAGAAATTGAGCAGAGATTGCGCATAATTCTGTATTTCTTTTTATCATTAATTTTCGGTATGGCAAAAAAATGCAGGTATGGTAAATGGATAAAATAAAAATACAGATTGTGGAAGATGAAAGCATTTTTGCTATGGATCTGGCATCTCAGTTAAGAGATATGAATTATTCTGTGGTATCCATAACTGACTCCGGGGATGAAGCCGTAAAGGAGGCAGAACTTAAAAATCCGGATGTAATATTAATGGATATCAAATTAAAAGAGGGGATGGATGGTATTGATGCTTCCCGCAAGATTCGCAAACGAAATAACATTCCCATAATTTTTCTTACTGCCTATGCTGATGAACACACCTTAAAGCGTGCTAAAGTTACGGAACCCTTCGGATATTTACTCAAGCCTATAAATAAGCAAGAATTAAAAGCGGTTATTGAAATGGTGTTGTATAAACACCACATGGAAAAAAAGCTTATAGCCAGTAAAGAACGATTTCGTAAATTGGTTGAAAATACCATGGATTTATTGTTTGTGATTGATTCACGAGCAAATATTATAGATGTTAATCAGACAGCCTGTCAAAAGTCGGGATATTGTCGGGATGAGCTTTTAAAATTATCCCTTGATGATCTGGGAATTGGGGATGAGGACAGCGTTAACCAGATTCTCCAAGAACTGGTTCATACTCGTTCGGTAATTGTGGAGGATATGTTTCAAGGTACAAGAGGAATTACTTTTCCGGTGGAAATTAATATTGGTATGCTTTCCTCAGGAGAAACTCCTTTATTACTGGCTCTGGTTCGGGATATTACCTCACGCAGGCAGAGCGAGGCAGAAAAATTAGAACTTGAGAAACAGCTGCTGCGGGCTCAAAAATCAGAGGAGTTAGGCAGATTAGCCGGTGGTATAGCTCATGATTTCAATAATATGCTGACTGTGATTCTGGGATATTCTGAAATGGCTTTATTAAATATAGAGTCGTCTTCTCCTCTGTATAATGAAATAAAAGAGATCAGAGATGCAGCCTATCGATCAGCCAATTTAACCCGGCAATTATTACTTTTCAGCCGCCGTCAATCTATGGAAAATACTCTTCTTAATATTAATACCGTGATAGAAGATTTAATGCACATGCTGGATAGGTTACTGGGGGAAAATGTTGTTATCAAGAAGGTGCTTAAAAAAGGGTTATGGGATGTGTGGGGTGATCTGGGATCCATGGAGCAGGTGATAATGAATTTGATCATCAATGCCAAAGAGTCCATACCTGATAAGGGAAAGATTGTCATTAGGACTGATAATGTGGTTGTAAACGAGTCTGCCTTTGACGACCAAAAAGAGGCAAGACCGGGAAAATTTATCGTAATTGAGGTAAAAGACAGCGGCATGGGTATGGATAATAAAACCTTGCAGAAAATATTCACTCCTTTTTTCACTACCAAAGAACCGGAAAAGGGTACTGGATTGGGACTCTCTGTAGTTAACAATATTATCAAAAACAGCCAGGGATGGATTAAGGTTAACAGTCAATTGGGAAAAGGGACTGAATTTAAAATATTTCTGCCGGCTTGTTTCAAGGAAGTTATAGAGGAGGAAGAAGAAGAAAGGGATATGAAGGTTCTGAGAGGCAAGGGAGAACGTATACTGCTGGTTGAGGATGAGGAATCCGTGCGAGACTTTGCCCAACTGGTTTTGGAGAAAAACGGTTATAAAGTTACGGAAGCAACCACGGGGAAACAAGCCCAGCTTGAATTCAGGAAAAGGGATGATTTTCAGCTGCTTTTTACTGATATGGTTCTTCCAGATGAAACCGGTTTGGAACTGGCCCAGCAAATCAGAGAGAAAAATCCCGATATTCCCGTTTTATTGTGCAGCGGGTATGTTGATGACCGGCTGCGGAGATTAAAGGATAAAAAGGAAAAGTGGGAATTTATTCAAAAGCCATATAATATTGTCAATATTCTCCGGGCGGTGAAAAGGGTGCTGGGAGAGGAGTGAGGGTTTAATTTACTTTGATTTTTCAACTCCTGTAACATATAATAAATATAAATTACCAAAGTCATTCCCGCCATCTTTAAGCGGGAATCCAGGGAAAAGGGTGCAGAGTGGATCCCCGATTGAACCATTCGGGGATGACAGAGGACAGGATATTCGTTTCTAATTACTTTAATTTCCTCGGTATCGGGATCGGTATCGAAGTCGAAATCCCATAAACCGCAAGTCATCATACTTTTTTTTGTTTCCCAGGGGCTTTGGCCCTTGAGGAATATTGAATCTGGTTCCATCAGGAAAGGTTGTTAATCAGATTATATTTTTTTTCCTTAAAAAAATTCTTGACATTACCCAAATAAATTATTAAATAAAGATTAATTACTTTATATTAAATATTCAATTATTAAGATACCCTGTGGAAACTACTCTTTCTGGAAAAATCCAAAAAAAAAAGATTTGATTGGGCATCCCACAGTCGGTTATTATTGCCCTTAACCAGATATGAGGGTTACATTTGAATAAGACAATATTTATTTTGTTGGTAACCATACTATTTTTAAGTAAAAATTATCTTTATTCTCAAAATTATAATTATCCCTGGCTCAGGGGTGAACAAAGTCAAGATAAATATTATATTAACAATATACCTGTACCACCAGGATTTAAAAGAGTCACCTATAGTTCAGATTCCTTTCAAAGTTGGTTACAGAATCTGCCCTTAAAAAAAAAGGCAAAAAAGGTAAAATTATTTGACGGAAGAAATAAATCAAATCAAAATGCCCATTATAGAATTATCGAAATTGATATAGGTGAGAAGGATCTCCAACAGTGTGCGGATGCAGTAATAAGATTATATGCGGAATATCTGTTTTCGCAGAAAAAATATAGTTTAATAGCCTTTAATTTTACCAATGGTCATCGCTGTACATATAATTTATGGATGGAAGGGTATCGACCATTGAGAGAAAATAAAATCATAGAATGGCAGAAACTGGAAGAAGGTAGTAATACCTACGATAGTTTTAGAGAGTATCTTGATGTGGTTTTTACTTATGCCGGCAGTTATTCTTTATCCCGGGAATTGATAGCTGTCAATGATATGAGTAATATTGATATTGGAGATGTTTTTATTCAGGGAGGATTTCCCGGACATGCAGTAATTGTGGTTGATATGGCGGAAAACCAAATAACTCAAAAAAAAATATTTATGATTGCCCAGAGTTTCATGCCAGCGCAAAATATATATATATTAAAAAATTTAAGGAATGAGAAAATTAGTCCCTGGTATGAATTAAAAGGAACAGAAAAACTTTATACCCCAGAAAGGATCTTTAAATGGTCGGATTTAAAACGATTTCCTTAAATAGATGGATAGGGGAAAACGATCCCATCCTGATTGTCTTGGGTAATGTACTGGAAGCGTATAATTAGTGAGCTTCAAAATCCCTAAGATAGGATATACTATAAGTTCCAGACATTGAGATTATATTTAACATTGCAGTTCATTGATAAACAACAGTAAACACATAAAAAAATTTAGGGGATATCAAAATGCATGATAGTAAAATAATTTTAGGGAGTCTCCAAGAGACCTTATTATTACCTTTATGGGGGAGAGCTATGGAGACACAAAAAGAGAAACCATTATTAGTAGATGAATTGGCTGTATATATAGTAAACAATATTGGTTATGACTTTAATAAGATAGCTAAAGATATTAATCCTCTAAGTCGTTTAGCCTGGATAGCACGAAGTATATATTTTGATAAAAAAATAAAAGTATTTCTGGAAAAATATCCAGTAGGATCAGTTGTTAACATTGGTTGTGGGCTTGATACCTCTTTTAATCGGGTTGATAATGGCCGGTCAACCTGGTATGAACTTGATTTACCAGAGGTAATAGAGTTAAGGCGGAAATATATAAGAGAAGAATCACGCCGAATTTTTATCGCTCAGTCCGTATTTAATGATAGCTGGTATTCAAGAATTATAAATAAAAAAAATTTGTTATTTCTATTAGCAGGTGTAATTTATTATTTTGAAGAAGAAAAAATTAAAACATTTTTTAAAAATATTAGTGACTATTTTATTAATACCATCATATTATTCGATTATTGTTCAAAAAAAGGCCTGAAAGTAGCGAATAAAAAAGTGATTGAAAAAGGAGGCATGAATAGCCAGGCAGATCTGATTTGGGGAATTGATAATATTTATGAGATAGAAAAATGGGATTCAAGAATTAGAGTAATTGATAATATAAAAATGTTTGAACAACATAAAAAAAATTATCTTTTTTATCAAAGAATAGGAATGAATATTTCTGATTTTAGGAAGATAATGTCTTTAGCTCAGGTTGAGATAAGTAGTGTTTAAATCTGATCTTTTTTACTCTCCAGATATATTACGGTTCCTTTTAAGTATTTAAACTGATTCCCCCAAGGGAGGCTGGGAAGCAGATAAAAAATTCAGGTGCAAAACAGGGACAGTCAAGTAATTATAAAAGCACCCTGCTTATTTCAGGGCAGCTGGTTTTTATTACATAATCCTGGAATTTGGAATATGAATAGAATATGAGAATAATTAAAACCGACAAAAGTGGGGGATATGTTAGCTCCCCCAATAAAATAACTCGCAATGTGATTGCACTTGGTATGGTAAGCTTGTTCACAGATGCTGCCAGTGAAATGATCTACCCGCTTGTCCCTATATTTATAACTTTACTTGGTTCAAGTGCGTTAATTTTGGGGGTAATAGAAGGGATGGCAGAAACAACCGCTGCTATGCTGAAACTGATCAGTGGGATTATTTCTGATAAACTGGGAAAACGAAAAATATTGGTCGTGCTGGGTTATGGAATATCGACACTTAGCCGACCCTTTACCGGGATTGTTTCCGCAGCCTGGCAGATTATATTTATCAGGGTGGTTGATCGCATTGGCAAAGGGATTCGTACTGCCCCCCGGGATGCGCTTATTGCTTCCTCGGTTAATGATCGTATTCGGGGAAAAGCCTACGGATTTCACCGTGCCCTGGATCATGCCGGAGCTGTTATAGGGCCATTTCTTGCCTTATCTGCTTTGATCCTGCTAATTCTTATTTTTAATATGCAAAATACCAGGGTAATTCTTCGCTGGACTTTTTTGCTGGCTATTATCCCGGGATTGTTTGCTGTATTAACCTTATTATTCTTTGTCCACGAAAAAGCTGCACCTGTTTCTTCAGACAAGAGGATACGATTTTCCTTAAAGCAATTCGACAAGAATTTTATTATTTATTTAGGTATAGTTGTTTTATTTACTTTAGGGAATTCATCCGATGCTTTTTTACTTTTCAGAGTTCAAGATGCTCTTCATCATAGTCAATCACTGAATTCCCTAATTTACTCTATTCCTCTAATTGGGGATATGGTGAGTAAATTTGGCGATTTGGAAACCCAAAAAAAATTAATTGATATCCTATTTATACCAATGGTTTGGGCTTTCTTTCATATCATAAAAGTTATTTTTTCTGCTCCTTTAGGTGCGCTTTCTGATAAAATAGGGAGAAAAATTGTAATTAATATTGGCTGGGGTATTTATGCATTCGTATATCTTGCTTTTGCATTACTTGATAGATTACCGGATGGAATGCAGATTATAGCTACTTTCATTTTATTTGCTATTTATGCATTGTATTATGCCTTTAGTGAGGGAGCAGAAAAAGCATTTGTAGTGGATTTAGTAACACCTGCATTGCGAGGCAGTGCTTTTGGATTATTTAATTTTGCCACAGGTTTGTCTGCGCTTCCGGCAAGTATAATTTTTGGCTTATTATATAAGGAATTTGGGGCAAGAGTGGCGTTTGGAACAGGGGCATTGATAGCTTTTGTTTCCATGTTATTATTAGCAATGTCTGTAAAAGAGAAATTTAATTCACAAAGATTTTAATCTTTGAGATATTCTTCACTCCAAAGATCAAATTTTATTTTATTCCTTAAAAAATCCTTGACATTATGTGAATAAATTAGTAAATAAAGATTAATTACTTTTTTCATAATATAAATATATATTTAATGAGAATGGAAGGGAGTATAATATTATGTTGATTTTCCGGGCATGGTATAAGGAGTAACTGAAAGGGATGAATCTTGACAGCATCATTTTCGAATTGAGTGTGATCATTTTCGGTGCAGCTGTCCTGGGAACAATATTTCTTTATACCAAGCAACCGATAGTGATTGCCTATATTGCCATTGGCTTTGTCGTCGGCCCCAATGGGATTGCTCTTATTCAAAGCACTGGTCACATTGAAGAAATTGCTCACTTTGGTGTCATTCTGCTCCTCTTCCTGGTTGGTCTTAACCTGCAGCCGCAGAAGCTCCTGCATCTTTTTCGAAAAACAGCTCTCCTTACCTTCGGCTCCTCTATGGTGTTTGCAAGCGTGTCCTTCCTCTTTGCCTTACTGCTCAGGTATGATATACACAGTGCTGTCCTCTTTGGGGTAGCCATGATGTTTTCCAGCACAGTTGTGGGCCTGAAACTGGTCCCTTCCACCACTTTGCATCATAAACGGATAGGAGAGATAATGACCGGGGTCTTGCTTCTGCAGGATGTATTGGCTATACTGGTCATTCTTTTTGTCACCGGCGAGCAGAGTGATCATGTCCTGGTGACATTTGCCCTACTGGTAGGAAAATTTCTGATTCTATGTTTGCTGTCGTTCGTGGGTGTGCGTTTTTTACTGGTACCACTTCTTAAAAAATTTGATGCTGTTCAAGAATATACATTTGTGGCAACCTTGGGCTGGTGTTTGTTGTGGGCTGAGGTTGCTCACATTTTTGGTCTTTCTTATGAGATGGGAGCTTTCGTGGCTGGACTGTCAATTGCCTCTTGTCAGCTTTCTCTGGCCATTGCTGAGCATCTGAAACCTTTACGCGAATTTTTTCTTATTCTCTTCTTTTTTACCGTTGGTGCGGAACTGGATTTCCGACTCGATTTGGAGCTTATTGTAGCAGCACTCCTTTTCGGTGCGATTCTGGTGCCGTTGAAAGCCTTTGTCTTTCATTTTACCTTCAAAAAGAGCGGAGAATCATCAAAACTGTCGCGGGAGCTGGCAGTGCGTTTGGCCCAGTCCAGCGAATTTTCTCTCCTGGTCGTGTTCGCAGCCTTGTCAATCGGTATTCTTTCAGCTGAAAAGGCCATGGTGATCCAGATCACTACCATTATAACCTTCATCATTTCAACCTACTGGACTGTATTGCGTTATAAAACTCCTATTTCTCCGAGTGCCTCCCTGCGGGGAGAATAATGCGGAAGAGGAGTGATTGAAAACAATAATTTTTTCTGCAGGCTATGCCCAATATACTGTGGATGAGAAATTAACCAGAGTACAACTGAATGGGAACAGAAATAAATTTCGCTAAAGCACATCCGATCAGCGTGGGATTCTTTACCCCAGACCGAAATAAAAAAAAGAGTTTATCTCTTTTTTATGTTAGAGGGAAATTTTTTCTGCTTATATAACTTATCAGAGAAAGGAAAAAGGATATGGGGAAAAATATGATCATCGTCGGTGCCGGTATCGCGGGGCTTTCGACCGGCTGCTACGCCCGTATGAACGGTTATAAAACAACTATTTTTGAAATGAACAGCATCCCGGGCGGTCTGTGTACTGCCTGGAAACGAAAGGGGTATACCTTTGATATCAGCATGCACATGCTCACCGGTTCCAAATCCGGACCTTTACAACAGATGTGGCAGGAGCTGGGCGTACTGGAAAACCAGGAATTTTATTACCATGATACAGTAGCGCGCATCGAGGGCAGTGGAAAAAGTCTGGATGTGGGCACAGATCCTCATCATCTGGAGAAGCAGATGCTTGACATGTCACCGGCTGATGCCGGGCTGATCAAGGAGTTCATCCGTCTGTTTGCCGGCAGGAATATGATGGGTTCGGTTTCACTCAAGCCGGCAGAAATGACCGGCTTTTTTGACAAACTGAAAATGATGGCAGCCATGGTACCGTTTTTGGGCACCTTTCGTAAGTATGGAAAGCAGACTATTCAGGAATTCGCCCAGCGCTTCCAGAATCCTTTCCTGCGCCAGGCTGTCCGGTTCATCATCGACTCCCCGGGCTGGCCCATGCTGCGATTTCCTATGGTTGCAATGGCCGGGCTATTGAAATCAGCTGTACTGGAAGCCGGTGTTCCTCTGGGTGGATCGCAAAAGGTTGTTTTCCGTATAGCTGACTATTATAAGAGACTGGGAGGCAAGATTAATTACAAGAGCCGGATCAAGGATGTTATAATCGAGAACGACCGGGCAGTTGGAGTACGTTTAGAGGACGGTACCGAGCATAGAGCAGATATGGTAGTCTGGGCAGGTGACGGACACACTGTCATTTTTGACATTCTTGGCGGTCACTACCTCAATGATGAGGTCAAGAACATGTATAAGGAATGGATCCCAGTTCTGCCGCTGGTACATGTGGCACTCGGAGTCAACCGGGATATGTCAGATGAGCCTCACAGCCTTATTTTTAAACTGGAAAAACCGATTACTATTGCCGGGGAAGAGCACCAATGGTTGAGCATTTTGCATCGCTGCTTTGATCCCAGTATGGCACCTCCGGGCAAATCAGCGGTTGAGGTCTGGTATGCGACCCGCTATGACTACTGGGAGAAACTGGCAGGTAACCGAGACCAGTATGAAAAGGAAAAGAAACGCATTGCCGATTTCACTATTGCCGAATTGGATAAGCGCTGGCCCGGGTTCGTCTCTCAGGTCGAGGTGGTGGATGTGCCCACACCCGCAACCTATGTCCGCTACACCGGAAACTGGCAGGGATCACCGGATGGGTGGTACCTCACGCCTGAGAATATGATGAAACAGACCATGCTGCGGAACCTGTCGGGTCTTTCAGATTTCTACATGGTTGGTCAATGGACTACACCTTTTGCAGGCACAGTGATGTCAGCACTCTCCGGCCGGCGATTAATCCAGCTGCTTTGTAAGAGGAGTGGCAAGCATTTTGTAACATGTACCAAATAAATTGCAGTATACGAATATTCTTTTAATCATCCCGGACTTTATGGTCCGAATTGTAAAATCAATAGGACTTCCCAACTCTGATGACGGAGAGCTCCGACATTGAATTTACGATCAGGTCTTTGTATGACAGTGCTCTGATCCAAAACGATACATATTTTTAAGAGAATGTTTGAATAATGATAGAATAGTAACAATAAATTGTATCAATTCTAATGTATTGGTGTCTTCAATTACACCATTAACTTTTTAAGGAGTGCCATTCATGAAAGCTTTCTTTAGTGTTACCATAAAGTATTTATCACAACTGACTGTTCTGATGTGTGTTATCATATGTACTACATCCGCTTTCACCGCTGATACCGGCAAAATTGTGGTCCGGGTCGACAAACCAGGAGCTAAAATCAACCCCATGTTCTATGGTCTGATGACCGAGGAAATCAATTACTCTTACGAGGGCGGACTCTACGGCGAATTGATTCAGAACCGCATCTTCCGGAATCCCCAGGGCGGTGGTCGGGCTCCCGCGGTCACTGGGACCGAGAAACCGGGTCTGTTCAGGAGCGAGCACTATTCCATGAGCGTTTTCTCCTGCAAGATCCCCAATGGCAAGTATCTCGCGAAGCTCTACTTTGCGGAGACGTACTCAGGGATCGGCGGCCCCGGCCAGCGTGTGTTTTCATTCAATGTCCAGGGACATGAGTTCAAAGACTTTGATATGTGGGTCAAGGCCGGCGGTCCCAATCGCGCCTACATTGAAACGGTGCCTGTGGAGGTGACCGACGGGGAGTTCCGCATCACTTTCACGCCTCAGATCGAAAACCCGGCCATCAATGCGATTGAAATCATTCCAGCGCCAGGGACTTCAGCACCTGCCTTTCGGATGAGGGCCGGGCAGTTCGAACCATTCACGGATTCGACCGGCCAGGTTTGGCAGCCGGAAGAAGGATTCGAGGGAGGCGATGTAGTCGATCACGGTCCGATCGTCGAAGCTGCCGGCGACTCGATTCCCGATGCTCCCCACTGGTTCCTCGTGGCCTCTCCCGGCACCGAAGGCACGGCCGCTATCGACACCAGTGATCCCATCAACACCACCGCCCTGACGACCAGCCTGAAGCTCACAATCTCCAACGTCCCGAACGGTGGTCGCGTGGG
>CAZKMO010000109.1:0-11871 GCA_964554015.1 uncultured bacterium | reverse complement strand
TAAAGATCGGGGAAGATTGCAGAATACATGCTAATGTGAGCATTAGAGAGAAGGTTGTCATTAATAACAGAGTGATTATTCATAATGGAACGGTAGTGGGAAGTGATGGATTTGGGTTTGCTTTAGAGCAGGGTAAGTATCATAAAATTCCCCAGATTGGTATAGTTGTCATTGAGGATGATGTGGAAATCGGAGCTAATACCACTATTGACAGAGCAGCACTGGGAGAGACCGTGATAGCCAGGGGAACCAAAATTGACAATTTAATACAGATCGCCCATAATTGTAAAATAGGAGAGGATTGTGTCATAGCTTCTCAGGCAGGCATATCCGGTAGTACAACTATTGGAAAAAGAGTACAAATTGGGGGACAGGCAGGATTTATAGGGCATATTACAATAGGTGATAATGCTATTATTGCAGCGCAGTCCGGAGTATCAAAATCAATTGAGGAGGGGAAATATGTATTTGGCACTCCTGCCAATGATTTTAGAGAAGAATTTAGAATTCATGGGGCCAGGCGTCAGTTACCAAGATTATTGAAAGATATTGCAAACATAAAAAAAAGATTAAAGAATTTAGAAAAACACAGAGGCAAGGATGTTTGAAAATCAGAGAACTATTATCAAACCTGTATCACTATCCGGAATAGGTCTTCATACAGGAAATAAAACCACCATTACTTTTAAACCAGCAAAACCTGATACAGGTATTCGTTTTATTTGTACATCATTGAATAAAAATCTGGAAATACCTGCAGATATTGATCATGTGGTTGATAATGCTCGAGATACCACTATTGGGATTGATGATGTACGGATCAGACAGGTTGAGCATGTGTTAGCCGCAATATACGGTCTTGAAATTGATAATCTTATTATTGAAGTTGATTCCAATGAGCCCCCGGTTATGGACGGGAGCGCAAAACCATTTGTGGATATGTTAAAAAAGGCTGGCTTAAAGGAACAGGACTCCCCCAAAGAATTTTTGGAAATTGAAGACACCATCGCCTTTTCTGATAAAGAAAAAGGAATTGATATGGTGGTATTTCCTTCGGATGAATTCCGTGTTACTTTTATGGTTGATTATCAAAATCCAGCCCTGGGAACCCAGTATACATCCATGTATTCCTTGAAGGATGAATTCGAGGATGAATTTGCTGCAGCCAGAACTTTCTGTTTTTTACATGAAGTAGAGGAACTGTATGATAAGGGATTCATACAGGGGGGAAATATTAATAATGCAGTGGTCATTGTGGATAGAGAATTAAAAAAGGAAGAATTGGAAAAATTAGCTAAAAAATTTGGTATTAACCATGAAAAAATAGAAGAAACCAATGGAGTTCTGGGAGGCAGTGATTTACGATATTATAATGAACCGGTGCGTCATAAAGTTCTTGATTTAATAGGCGATCTTGCCTTACTGGGAGTACCCTTAAAGGCGCATGTTATGGCTGCTCGTTCCGGTCATGAAACCCATGTTAAACTGGTAAAGCAGATCAGAAAAATTTACAAAAAGAAAAAATTGACCAGTAAATACCGGAGCAGAAATATTAAAAAAAATGTATTATTAGACATTGAAGGTATAAAGAAAATTTTACCTCATCGATATCCTTTTTTACTGGTTGACAGGATCGTTGATTTAATACCAGAAGAAAGAGTGATAGCCATAAAGAATGTTTCTTTTGATGAGCTTTTTTTCCAGGGACATTTTCCCGGACACCCGGTTATGCCCGGGGTACTTATTGTGGAAGCCATGGCCCAGGCAGGTGCTGTGCTTTTACTTGATATGGTTGAGAATGCCAAGGATAAGATAGCTTATTTTATGGGAATTGATAAGGTGAGATTTCGGAAACCCGTGGTTCCCGGTGATCAACTGTATATGGAGGGGGTTTTAATGAGAAAAAGACCCAGTTCCTGTAAAATGGCCGGTAAAGCATATGTGAATGATACTTTGGTATGTGAAGCAGAGTTTATGTGTGCTATTGTGGATAAATAATATATTTCATGAATTTTGTTAATGGGGAGAAGTGGTGCCGATCATACATCCGACTGCTGTTATAGATAAAAAGGCTGAATTAGCTGAAAATGTTACGGTAGGGCCCTATACTGTCATTAATGGTGATGTAACAATTGATTCCAATACCAGGATAGATTCTCATGTTTTGATTGCCGATGGAGCTCGCATTGGGAAAGATTGTCATATTCATCACGGAAGTGTGATAGCAACTATACCGCAGGATTTGAAATTTGAAAATGAGAAAACTTTACTAGAAATTAGCGATAATACTGAAATCAGAGAGTATGCCACTCTCAATCGGGGAACAACATATAGAGGTAAAAGTAAAGTTGGAAAGCATTGCTATCTCATGGCCTATACCCATGTAGCGCATGATTGTTTTATTGGTGATCATTGTATACTTGCTAATGGGGTGCAATTGGCTGGTCATGTTACTATTGAAGATTGGGTTATTATCGGAGGCCTTACTCCTATACATCAATTTTGCCAAATAGGACAGCATGCTTTTATTGGAGGAGGGTTACGGGTATCCCAGGATGTCCCCCCTTATATTTTAGCGGCTGATGAGCCTTTAACCTATAAAGGAGTTAATATAGTTGGTCTGAAAAGAAGAGGTTTCCCAAAGGATAGTATTAAGATTATAACTCGCTGCTATCGTTATCTTTATCGTTCTCATCTCAATACTTCTCAGGCAGTAGAAAAGATAAAAGAAGATTTGGAAGAATCACCTGAAATAAAAAATATATTAGAATTTATTGAAAAAAGTGAAAGAGGCATAATAAAATAAGTATTGTGGAAGTTTGGAGATGGATTGACAGCGGTTCCTTACCAGGGGCAGTCCAAATGGCGATGGATAGAGCCATTTTGGCTTGTATTAACACGACCGGTGAAGTAGTATTTCGAATTTATGCCTGGAATCCTTATTGTATTTCATTAGGTTTTCGCCAATCTAAAAATATAATAAATCATAAAAAATGTTCGGAAGATACTATTGATATTGTACAGAGACCGACCGGAGGGAGGGCAGTATTTCATGCTCAGGAAGTTACTTATTCGGTTATTATTCCCCGGACAAGCAAATTTTTTTCCTCGGGTGTTCAGAAACTGTATAAGATTATCAGTCAGGGGCTTGCCAGGGGGATTCAAAAACTGGGAGTACCGGCTGAATTACAGAAACATAAAATTGACTTATATGCTCATTATAAAAAATCTATCTCGGTAAATTGTTTTTCTGCGGCAGCCAATAGTGAGGTAATGGTGGGGGAAAAAAAATTAATAGGCAGTGCCCAACGACATCTGGAAAATGGTGTATTACAGCATGGATCGATACTGACTGGCAACAAACATTGTGATCTGCCCCACTATATAGCCGGTTTGGATAAAAGTGAAGCTAGTTCCATGATTAAACAACTACAGCAAAAAACAATCTCTATTGGTGATTATCTTAACCGGGAAGTTTCTTATGCAGAAGTTGCTGATGTTCTGAAACAAGGTATTCAAGAAGAACTGAAAGTACGATTAAGAGAGGATGAATTAACCGGAGAAGAAACAAATAAAGTATCAGAGTTTAAGGAAGAATTTTCAATTTTGTCAAACTAAGATTCATACTATAAAGAGGTTTTGTTGAAAAGAAAAACGATTTCAATATGGGGATCGACTGGTTCCATTGGAACTCAGACTCTGGATGTTATCTCCCGTCATTCAGATTTATTTTCTTTATTTGTCTTGACTGCCCATCATAATATTGATTTGCTTTACAAACAGGCAGAAATATTTAAACCGAGAGCGGTGGTAATTACAGCAAGATTTGAGGATAAAGAGTGGCGGCAGAGATTTAACAGCTTAGGAGTTGAAGTGTGGGAAGGGAAAAAAGGTCTTTTCAGGGCTGCAGAACAGGGAGAGGAAGATTTGATAGTTAATTCTCTGGTAGGAGGAATTGGTCTGGAGGTAACCCTGAAAGCGCTAAAAAGAGGAGTCTCAATTGCTCTGGCCAATAAAGAAGTTTTAGTTATGGCAGGAGAACTGGTTACCAAAGAGGTAAAAAAACAGGGAGTTGATTTGATCCCTATTGACAGTGAACACAGTGCTGTATTTCAATGCCTTCAGGGTGAGTCCAAAGAAAGGATAAAAAAAATTATTTTAACTGCTTCCGGAGGGCCCTTTTATAATAAAAAATTGAGTCATCTTAAACATGTCACGGTAGAGCAGGCATTACAACATCCCAACTGGTCCATGGGGAAAAAAGTGACCATTGATTCTGCTACCATGATGAATAAAGGATTGGAGATAATCGAGGCTCGCTGGCTGTTTGATCAGGATCCGGATAAGATTAAGGTTGTTATTCACCCTCAATCCATAATTCATTCCCTGGTTGAATTTATTGATGATTCGGTTAAGGCTCAATTGGGAATACCGGATATGAGAATTCCCATTTCCTATGCCCTCAGTTATCCGGAGAGGTTACCAGGCCATTATCGATGGATGGATTTTTCCCAGCCCCTTTCTATGGAGTTTATTCCCCCTGATTTAGAGAAATTTCCCGCCCTGAAACTGGCCTATCTGGTACTTAAACAGGGAGGTACAGCTCCGGCTGTATTTAATGGAGCTGATGAAGCGGCAGTGAGATTATTTTTGCATAAAAAAATTGATTTTATCAGTATTGTTGACCTTATTGAAAAAGCACTGCAGCAGCATTCTGTCATTTCCAATCCGACCTTGGAAGATATTATGGAAGCGGACAGGTGGGCAAAAGAATTTGTGATGGGATTAAATAAATAAAAAATTAGTAAATCTAAGTGAATAATTAAACCTAATATAGGAATACAAAACATGATAACTTTGCTGGCAACTATCATTATTTTAAGTGTGCTGGTGTTTGTACATGAATTCGGTCATTTTATAACCGCCAAACTATCCGGTATGAGAGTGGAACGGTTTTCTATAGGATACCCACCCCGAATGATTGGTAAAAAAATTGGTGAAACCGATTATTGTCTTTCCTGGATTCCCTTTGGGGGATATGTTAAAATTTCAGGTATGGTAGATGAAAGCCTGGATAAAAAGTCATTAAGCCAGGAACCTCAACCCTATGAGTTTCGTTCCAAACCCTGGATCAGTAAATTTTTGGTAATATCCGCGGGATCTTTAATGAATATTTTGTTTGCCTTTGTAATATTCATCGTCCTTATTTTAAATACGGGAGTGATTGATACATATTCCACCGAGCCTATAGTTGGAGAGATTATGGAAGGTAAACCAGCAGCAGAAGCAGGTTTAAAGCCCGGTGATAGGATTGTCTCCATTGATGATAAAGATATTGAAACTTGGGAAGAACTTACTGATATTGTTTATAAATCCCCTGGTAAAGAGTTAAATATTGTATATACAAGGGGTGAATCTACCTTTAGGGTAAAGATAACCCCGGTTGAGGAAAAAGTATTAATTAATGAACAGGGAGATTTAAGAACCGTAGGATTACTCGGTATTGGAAGAAAAGTGACTATGCGTTCAGTGGGTGTTTTTTCTGCTATTGAATATGGAGTAAGAAATACTTATTATATTACTAGATTGATCTTTATATCATTTTATAAATTAATCACCGGTCAAAATTCAATTAAATCCCTGGGAGGTCCCATAGCAATATCCAAACTGGCTGGAGAAAGTGCCAGAGGCGGATTGACATCGTTTTTCGGTTTTATGGCTATGCTGAGTTTAAATCTGGGATTATTGAATTTATTCCCCATCCCGGTATTGGATGGAGGCCATCTGGTTTATTTAATCATAGAAGGCATAATGGGTAAAGAAATTCCTACTAAAGTGAAATTGATTATTCAACAGATAGGAATGGTTTTGATTTTAGGTTTAATGATTTTTGCTGTTTATAATGATCTATTCAGAATATTTGGGGATTGATTTTTAAAAAGCAGCAGGGTTATTCCCGCTCTGCAGGAGCTCCAAACTCTGCGGTACCTAATCAGGTACTTTAAAAAGTGAAATCTCGACTGGAGGATTGTATAAAAATAAGTACAAACCATCGGTGTCATTCCTGCAATCTTTAAGCGGGAATCCAGGGGAGAGGTTGCAAGTGCAGCATTTGGGAATGACAGAGGAAAGATAGTAGGATAGAGTAGATGAGACCCCACTTCCAAAGTGGAGTCCCACCTCTAAATAAAAAAATACCCACAGATTCCACAGAGTAATAACAAAGTATATAAAAGAAATTAAATCTTACTTTTATTTATTTTATGATCTCTTTGAATTACACCAGGGAATCTGTGGTTTTATTATTTTAACACTTTTTAGACAGATTCAATTCTTGTAAAATTTACATAATGAAAAAAGTGATTATAACCTTCACCTCGTCAAAACCAAAAGAGCTGGCTTTGGATTCAGCATCACTACTGCCATAATCAATTTTGTTGGACATGCTCTGATAACCCAGATGATATTCGGCTCCTATAGTGACATTTTTATACACATAAACATCTACCCCGCCAAGTGCATAGATAGTTAAAGTAGTAGAAGTTTGTTCGGCCCCATTATCTTGTTTGGCGGAAGTATAGTTTAGGCCAGCTCCATAATAAGGAGCAATTCTGTTTTCATTCATATGCTTGATCAAAGCTGCTCCCAGCCCAAAGAGAGAGGCGGATGTTTTAGCTCCGTTATCCGTTGAGGTGGTTCCGAATTGTAGCATAGGTCTTAGAGCAAAGTTGTCCATATGGATCATGGCCCCGATACCATTTTCCATAATACTCTGAGGGGGTGATAAAAAGTCAGCACCAACTCCGTATAAAATCCCATAATCATTAGTGCGATGTTCTTGCCCAAAAACAACACTCACCATGAAAATTACCAATAAAATTGTTAGTAATTTTTTCATTTCCTTCCTCCTTGTTAATGTGAAATGATAAAAAAATAATTGATAAAATATAGGGATTTTTTAGTAATAAGTCAAACCTATTTTCTACTGCCGGGTTTGGTTAGCGGTATTCCTTTTTTACAAAGGGGGCAGTCTTCCGGAGAAAAATTGGTAACTTCCATTTCAAAGGTGCTGTAAAAAGGAACCTTAAATGTAGCCTTCCCTCCGCTGCGGTCAACCAGGGAAGCTACTCCCACAATATCTGCTTGATGTTTTTTCATTATTTCCATTACTTCCTTTACAGAACCACCAGTAGTGGTCACGTCCTCGACGACCAGGATTTTTTCTCCTTTTTTTATCTGGAAACCTCGTCTTAGAGTCATATCCCCGTTTTTTCTTTCCGTGAAGATGGATCGTACCTTGAGGAGTCTGGCTACTTCATAACCAATAACAATACCTCCGATGGCTGGAGAGGCAACCAAGTCAATATCTTCATTTTTATAATGTGCTGCAATAAGGGAACAGATTTTTTCAGCTTCCCAGGGATACTGCAGTACTTGAGCACACTGGAAATAGGTGCCACTATGAAGACCGGAGGTAAGTTTAAAATGTCCCTGCAACAGGGCTCCGGTGTCTTTAAATATCTGCAAGATGTCGGATGGGCTCACATTCATAGAAATCCTCCTGAGTTAAGGGTATCTATTGGTTTTTTTGTTTATGTTTTTGAATGATTAGATTTATGTCTGTTTGTAATTTTTTCGCTTTTTCTCTGGCAGCCCGGGCAAAGTCTGTATCCGGAGAGGCATAGAGAATACCGCGGGATGAGTTGATTACAGCCATAGTATAATTATCATCAGTTCCATCGATCACAGCACTTTCCAGATTACCTCCCTGAGCTCCGATACCGGGGATCAAAAAAACAAGTTCAGGAGCCAGATCGCGTATACTTTTTAATTCTTCCGGATGAGTTGCACCCACCACCAGTCCACAGTTACCCTTCCGGTTCCATTCCTTTACTTTTTTTGCCACTTTTTGATAAAGATATTCCCCCTCGATTTTTAAATACTGAAAATCCTTGGAGCTTGGATTTGAGGTTAAACAGAGTATAAATACTCCTTTTTCTTCATCTTCAATAAAAGGCTTGATGGAATCAAAACCCAGGTAGGGATTAACTGTAACCATATCGAATCCCAAATTAAATAAAGCAGTAGCATATTTTTCTGCTGTGGTACCAATATCACCTCTTTTGGCATCTCCGATGGTAAGGATACCTTCCGGAATATAGTTGATAGTTCGCTGGAGGATATCCCAGCCTTCGGTTCCCAGAGCCTCATAAAAGGCCAGATTGGGCTTGTAGGCAGCAGCAATATCTTTAGTTGCGTCTATAATTTCCCGGATAAAAGAAAATATGGGATCATTTTTTTTCATTATATGAGAAGGGATTTTTTCTGGAAATATATCCAGCCCCACACAAACCAGGGAATTTTGCGTTTTGATGATATGTTTTATTTTATCCGTGATGGTCATAATTAGTCATAAAATACATTTTTTAGAGATGATTGTCAATTATATTTTAAGGAATAATGCAGGTTAATTATAACCTGTATAACTACCATCTTTTCGGCAGGAGCAATCCCAGTAAGGGGAAAATAACCACATAAAATATATGGGGAATTACTGCCAGGGGATAGTAGTGTATGAGATGTCGGTCTTCCAGTAAATGTTGGGCCGGAAATAAAAACCGAATCTCAAAAAAAGTTTTAATTACCAGAATAGAGATGAGAATAAGCCATAATTTGGGGAAGAAAAAAACCGTAATAATCAATCCTACTAACATAAGATAAAACAGATAAATAAGTGACAGGAAAAATATAACCTTACCTGGATAGGCAATATGTTTGGAGGAAAAGCGAATTCTTTGCCTGAAAAATGATACCAGATTCCTGGGGGGATCGTTGAATACGGCTGCAGTCTTGGCTAGGGCATAATTGATTTTTTGATCTGATTTTTGCAAAATCCGATGCATTAGCAGATCATCATCACCAGACATCCATTTGATGGCATTACCAAATCCACCGATTTGTTCAAACAGTTTTTTTTTATAAGATAGATTGGCGCCATTACAGGTGAGAGGAATTCCTAATCCGGAGGTAGCCGCAGTAACCGCACCCATAACAAAATATTCCAGGGCCAGTATTTTATGAAATAGGGTATTGTAGGGAGGGCTGGTTCTATACGGCGCATACCCCAAAACCATGCCTGTATTTTCTGTATAGGAGGAAACCATCTCTTTGATCCAGTTTTTTCCCGGAGTTGTATCCGCATCTGTGGTAATGATGATTTCATGTTGTGCTTGTTTTATAGCTTCGGCGATGGCTCTTTTTTTAGGAGCAACACCGGGTAATTTATTTTTGATTGTTATAAATTTAATATTTGGTTGTTGCTGGGCAAACTGTTTCATTATATTCAGGGTTTGATCCTGGGAGCGGTCATTAATTAAAATTATTTCGGTAAGCTCCGGGGGATAGTTTTGAGATTGCAGTGAAGCTAAGAGCCTGGGAAGTTTTTTTTCTTCGTTATGGGCAGGGACGATCAGGGAAACAGAAAGGGTTTTGGCGGAACCGGATTTCTTAAGTCTGGAAAGCCCTTTGCGGAAATAAATAAAGATAATAGAGTAACATAACAGCAGTAAACAGAATAATATTGTGAATATGGGTTCCATCATTTTTTTATTTGAATATATAAATGTTTATCCATACTTCAAAGAATAATCGTAAAAAAGTTTTTTTATTGATAAATATGGGATTTTTTTATACATTAATCAGATATATATAGATCGATATAATTACGAGGAAATTGTGAATTCAAATAAGATATTATATATGCGATTTTTTATAATATTTTTTCTTGGTTATATTTTTATCAGCCAATCACTGAGCCAAACAAAAGATCAGAATAAATATTGGATTTTTTTTAAGGATAAAGGACCACAGAGATTAGAAAAAATGAGCGAAAGAACTGCTGCCTCTAATCTGGGTATTTCACCAAGGGCTTGGAAGCGTCGTTCTAAAGTAGATAAACCAGAATTAATCGATAATCTTGATGTACCAGTATATGAGGGGTACCTGCAGGGCATAGAGAAAATGGGGCTTATACCGGTTGCTTTTTCCCGATGGCTGAATGCAGTAAGTGTGATGGCTGATCCGGAAATGATAAAAAAAATAAAATCACTTACCTTTGTAAAAAGAATACAGCCGGTTGCTTCTTTTACCAGAAAGCCACCTGAACCAGGGGAAATTGCCAAGCCGAAATCTCAACAGGCACCAGGAGAACATACCTATGATTACGGTCCCAGTTTTGATCAGAATAATCAGATTCGTATTCCGGAAGTCCATGATCTGGGATTAGATGGTAAGGGAGTATTAATAGGAATGATAGACAGCGGATTTGACTACCAGGGAAAAAAGGTTTTTTCCGATTTGGGTATAGTGGGAGAATATGATTTTTACTGGGATGACAGCACCACTGCGGACCAGGAAAATGATCCTTCTTATCCTGACGTGTCTTTATTGCTAGATCAGGATAGTCATGGAACCCAGACTTTATCGGTTATAGGCGGCTTCTGGGAGGGATATCTTATCGGTCCGGCTTTTGGCGCTTCTTTTATGCTGGCTAAAACCGAATGGTTGGCTGAAGAAAGAAGAATAGAGGAAGACCATTGGGTAGAGGCTATAGAATGGATGGAAAGAGAAGGTGTTGATATTGTATCCAGTTCCCTGGGATATGGGGTTTTTGTTGATGATGGATTTTCTTATTCCTATGAGGATTTGGATGGAAATACCTGTGTAACTACGGTTGCGGCTGATATAGCAGCTGCCAAAGGAGTACTGGTAGTCAATTCAGCAGGGAATCGAGATTTTTGGGAATATGTAAACTCTCCTGCAGACGGAGACAGTGTAATTGCTGTAGGTGCTGTTGATTTCACTGGAGAACGGATGGGATTCAGTTCAATCGGACCAACCTATGATGGTCGGACAAAACCTGATGTTATGGCCATGGGCGGTTCTGTAATAGTTACTGATCCCATAACCTTGGATGCAATTTCGGGCAATAGCGGTACCTCATTTTCCTGTCCTTTGGTGGCAGGTGTATGCGCCTTGGTACTGCAGGCTCATCCTGAACTGGGCCCCATGCAGGTAAGGAAAGCATTACGAGAGACAGCTGATCGTGCCCAGAATCCTGATAATTTTTACGGATGGGGTTTGGTTGATGCTTATGAGGCGGTGTTTTATCACGGGATGGTGTTTACCAATTTTACTTCCGTGGATTTAATCGAAGAGGATAGGCAGGGATTGGATGTAACCATACTCTGGAAATATGGAATTGATTCTAATGAGGTTTATTTACAGTATAAAATGATCGGTGGAAGTTCCTTTACCTCACTAAAAATGGAGTCGGTTCCATCAGAGAATAATGTGTACAGAGCAGTGATATCGGGCAGTTTGAATGTGAGTGATTTCGAATTTTATTTTTCAGCCAAAGATACACTTGGAAATCAATATGTGGGACCTGTCGGTGCCCCGGAGGTTTTATATGAAGGACCAACCTCAATACATTCCCCCCAAAAAAATATTGATAAAACCTTTGAACTATCCCAGAATTATCCCAATCCCTTTAACGGGCATACGTATTTCCCCCTGATTCTTACCCGGAAGGCACAGGTTACTATGCATATTTACAATATTGTTGGTCAGAGGGTAAAAACTATATATAGTGGTATGCTGAACAAGGGAGTATATAACCGGGTATTTGGCTGGGATGGAACTGACCAGAAGGGAATCACAGTCACATCTGGAATTTATATATTACAGACATCGGTTGAAAAAGCAGTCCAGACCTGTAAGATAATTTATGTAAAATAGATATCAATTGAGTAAGTAAGCTTCTAAAACAGGAAAATGGTATTGATTTTTAATAAAAAAATACGTACAATA
>CAZKMO010000108.1:0-12062 GCA_964554015.1 uncultured bacterium | reverse complement strand
CCATGGCCGGGGCAAACATAACCGGTACTCTGGATGCCATAATAACAGTAGTAAGAAAATCATCAGCTATACCTGATGCAACTTTACCAATTATATTGGCGGTGGCAGGGCAAATCAAAATTAAATCAGCCCACTCCGCATAACTGATATGTCTTGTTTTTATAATACGATTATAGGGAAATAATTCGGTTACTACCTCATTTTGGGTGAGGGTTTCAAAAGTCAGGGGAGTAACAAATTTCTGAGCAGATTTTGTCATAGCTACTTTAACCTCAGCTCCCAGTGATTGCAAAGTTCTGAGGACAGAACAAGCTTTGTAAGCAGCTATACTTCCAGTTACTCCCAGAAGTACTTTTTTCTTTTCTAGTCTCTTTTCCATCTATGGGTTATTCTTTTTTTTCTGTGTCATCTACATCTTCAACTGTTGCGTAGGTATATTCAATATTTCCCTTAACCATTTCATCTAAGGCTATTGAAACCGGTTTATTAAAATTTTTAATTTTTGCGATTCTTTCGGTATTATCCAGTTCTTGTATATTTTCTTCTTCCTCACTGAATTCCTCTTCGTCAGCAGGAGTTAATTCGGAATCAATTTTAATCTTTTGATCATCAGCTATCTGCCTGGCTCTTTTGGTAATAATTGACACTGCTTCATAAATATTTGAGGTTTGCTTATAAATGTCTTCCAATTTAATATCAGTCATTAAAAGTCTCCTTACACTATTATGTATTCTGTATTATAGCTAAAACTTCTTTAATGGTATTATCCAGTTTATCATTTACAATTACGTAATCATAATGATTTACTTTTTTTAATTCAGCTTTAGCCCGGGTCATTCTTTTTTTTAATATTGCTTCGTTCTCAGTGCCTCTTTTTCTTAATCGCTGTTCCAAAACTTTCAGGGAGGGAAGCCATAAAAAAATGAGCACTGCATCTGAGAATTTTTTTTTTATGGAAATTCCGCCTTGTACATCAACATCCAGGATAACTTTTCTACCCTGAGAAATCTTCTCTTCAATCTGCTGTCGTAAAGTCCCATAGTAACTATCATGAACCTTTGCCCATTCAATAAATTTATTCTGATCAATAAATTCCAAAAATTCTGGTTCAGATAAAAAAAAATAATCCTCACCATCTCTCTCATTGTTTCGAGGAGTACGAGTAGTAGCAGAAATGGAATAAGATAAAGCCGGATTAATCTTTAAAATTTCACTTATTACTGTACTTTTTCCCCCTCCCGAAGGTGATGATATGACATACAATTTACCCCTTGCTTCTTTCATTTTTACTCCAAATTCTGTACCTGTTCCCTGATCTTTTCTATCTCTTCTTTCATATTTACCACAATATGACTAATTTCCGAACTGGTCGCTTTAGAGCTTATAGTATTTACTTCCCGATTCATTTCCTGAAGTAAAAATATTAATTTTTTTCCCACTACTTTTTCCTGATTTATTATTTTCTTAAATTGGTTAAAATGACTTCTCATCCTCACACACTCTTCAGAAATATCAACTTTTTTTGCCATAAGTACAATTTCTGTTTGTAATCTGTCTTCAGTTATTTCAGTCTCTTTTATTAAATTATTAACCTCTTGCCGAAACTTAGTGATTTTTGAGTCAAATAACTTATCCGAATCCTTTTCTATCTTGATAAGATAACTGATAAGCAAGGCGATGCGCTTTAAAATATCCTGAACTAAATTTTTACCCTCCTGCTTTTTCATCACCAATATTCTTTTCAAAGCTATATCCAGAGCCCCTTTAACCTGCTCCCATATTTTTTCTACATCCTTAGTGGGCTCAATAGGTTCAAATATTTCGGAAAAATTTAAAAAGTGTTCAAGTTTTAAGTCTTCTTTTATCCCCGCCGAATTTCGCAAATCATCAAGTAAATTATACGTTGCTTTTGCCATCTGATTATTAACTCTGATACCCAGCAAATCATTTGTATCGCTGTTATCACTATTGATAGTAGTGGAGATATATATTTTTCCCCGGGTAATCTTCTCCCGAATAATATCTTTAACTTTATTCTCATAATATGATAAAATGGAAGGGAGTTTACAAGAAACTTCTAAATACCTATTATTCACCGCTCTGAGTTCCACCCGTACCCAATAATCATTATTTCTCTTCTCTCCTATACCCAATCCCGTCATGCTTACTGCCATTTTCCCCCCTATAATAAACAATTCATAATTATAGATTTATATTTTACAAAAAAAAATAATAATTGTCAATAAATTTCGCTTGATTCCATATAAAAATTTTAACACCTATCACTGCTTTAATAAATAGGTCAGGGAAATACGATGAGTATTCCCCAATTCAGTATGACTTGAGAATCCATAATCAATTCTAAAAGCCGAGAAACTAATTCCGGAACCGGCTGTAAATAAACCATTATCTAATCCAAATCGAAAAGCTATCATCTTTTTAAATTGTATTTCCATACCAGTATGTAGATCAATTCCCATGAGGTTAATCTTAATTTGGGAAGATTCCCGATTTTCAAAATTCACCCTAAGATCTAACACCGGTATAAACTGTAAAAATGAATAATTAAAATAATAAGCACTGCCAATTCGCAAGTGAGGGGGAATCAATTCCTTTCTTCCTGTATCCCAGGCCAGAAGAGTGGAAGTGCCATCAGAAAGCAATAATCCTAATTTCAGAGAATCCAGAGGATTATACATGATCCCCAGATCAAATCCCAGCCCCCAGGCATTATTAACACCCACTGCTTTATAGATAAACTTTACACTCCCCCCGTAAGAAATCTTTTTACTCTTTTTTCTGGCAAAAGAAAAATAGAGGGCTGATTCACTATCATTAACATATTTATAGGCATAGGGTGTATTTATGATCTCTCTGCCCTGGTTATCAATTATAATTTCGCCCAATTCCCGAGAAGGATCAACTAATCTGGTCAGGGGAATACCGTCTATTCCTAATCTGAAAAATCCAATTCCCAGGGATGTTTTTTGATCTATGCGGGCAGCTACTCCTAAAAAATCCCAGTTAACAATACCAGAAAATCTCTCCGCATGCATACCATGAAATTCCATTCTTTTTATTTTTATCAGACCGGCAGGATTCCAGTAGATAGCAGTAACATCCTCACTTAGGCCAGTAAAAGCTCCTCCCATACCACATGGTCTGGCTCCAACTCCCTTTTCCAAAAAAGCACCTGCGTATTTGGTAAAGGTTATTTCGCCCCTAAGTTCTGGACAAATAAACAAACCTGATAATAAAATAATATTAATTAATCTTTTCATTCCCTACTTTCATAAATTTTACAACTATAATAAACATAAATGATTATAACAACAAAATCAAGTAAATCTTTTCGCCTTCTGTTTTATTTTTTATCCCTTCGACAAAGCCTGTACTGAGCTTGTCGAAGTGCTCAGGGCAAGCTTTTATCTTTTTATTTTATCTTCTGTAAAAATATTTATTATTTTATCATGAATAACAAAAAAGTTACAAAAATTATATATATTTTTTCTTCGTGTTCTTTGTGGTTATATCTATACCCTTATACCCTATACCTTATACCCAATTTTATCTTTTGTCCCTTCGCTTTCGCTCAGGGCATGCTTTTTTCTTTTATCTTTTGTCTTTTTTCTTATAAGTCAACCGCTCATCCGGATAGCCTTCATAATCATCCCTTGAAGGAGAATCCATATTGAGTTGAGGAAACCGTGTGTATATACTTTCAGCAAACCAGTAATCAAGTCCAGCATTTGATTCCGGATTTTTCCCCATCACTCTTTCCCACACATCTACGGATTCCATACAAAAATAGATAAAAAGGTCGGCATCTTTAAATTTTAAATAATCATATATTTTTTTGAACATGGCAATTCTCAAAGGACGGGGGTAGCGCAATTTTCCATCCAATCCCAAAATCATCTCTTCATAAATAATCTGATGCCCGGGAAATCTTTTCTTCATTATTCTTTGCAATTCAGGGGGATAACGTAGACTTCCCAGACTCACCCAGGCAATTCGGCTAGAGTCAACCGAAGAAAAAATTTGATCAATTACTTCTTTATAAAATTCCTCCCAATTCTGAACATACAATAAAGGATCAAAATGAAATCCCAGCATAAATCCCTTATCCTGACATTTTTGTGCTGCTCGGAGGCGTTTTTTAAGTGAGGCGGAATGGATTTCATATTTTTTCACCAGCTCCTGAGGATTTACCGACCAGGATATAACCGCATTGTCAAGAGGAAACCGAAGCAGATTCTGAATAGTATCGGTTTTAGTTTTAAACTCAATGATGGTATTTTTTTTCCGGGAAAAAAATTTCAGGAAATCTACGGTTACTTCCGATAAATAATCCAAAGCCAGACTATCAGTTAACTCCCCCGTACCTATCCTGAAAAGCCGGTGAGGATATTTTTTCAAAAAAGTCTCAACTTGTTGGCAAATTAAGTTGATATCAGCATACATAGTCAAATAAGCTGAACTGAGATAATTTTGTAAAATACAGTAGGTACAGTCCATAGGGCACTGGATTTGTTGATTAATGACAAAATATCGGCAGCATATATAGGGCTCCCCGGTTCCTGGACATTGTTTTATTACCTCACCCTGGGGGACAGTTACATACAGTGTTTTTTTTCCTTTATTAATAGTACAACTATGCAAATCATGTCCGGTAACTATTTCATGGGGCGTACCACTATTCCTTAGTATTCGTTTAGTCAGACCAAACCCTTTTGCTTTTTTATCAATAAATATTTTATTAATGGGAAATTTCACTTTATACTATTTCCAGCATTTTTTTTAAATTCTTTCTGGTTTTTTCCCGGAGGAAAAAAGCTGACAAGTTTTCAATATCCTGCCTGGATATGATCTGAGCCTGTAGAGTTAAACCAGTTCTCTCTAAAGAAGTATCCCAGGAAATCTGCAGGAAATCAGGCATCTCCAACATCTTACGGAGGGATTCAAGTTGATTATTCCACCCTTTGAGTTTGGAATATCTCCTCTGCTCCAGGTTCTGGGTTATCTGCTTAATCTTCTGATTTCTAGATAAATTTTCCTTTGTGAGTATAGAATCGACTACCAGATCAGCAAATATACTTTTAACTGATACAGATTCCTTTCCCGCGACATCTTCAAACAGTATCATTAATTTTTCCAACTCTACAATCCTTATATTCAATTGCTTAGCTATCTTAATAAAACGCCCGTTTATCTCTCTATTAAATTTTCTAAAAACTTCTGTCTGTTTCAAGGACAAATTATACTCTTCAATATAATATTGCACTTCTCTGGGCAATCCCAGCAATTGTAACAGTTGTTCTAAAACAATTCTTTGGGGTGTAACATCTATTATTTTCAGGTAATCTTTTTCCATTTTTTCCCAGGGAACCTTTAGTTGTTTTAATATTTGAATTATTCTTGACTTTTCTATTATATTCAAGGTACGGGTGGAAAGGTGCTCCTCCAGCAGCCCCGGAAAAACCTGCTCAATTTCTTCTGGCGTAACCATCCTGGCCGGTATTGTCTGGTGCTTAAGCGTTACGGCACAATTAAACCGTTTAAATCCCGCCAGGATCTGAAATTTTTCTCCTCTTGAAATCAGATATACAGGATTGATAACTCCCAAAGCTGATATAGAATTCTTTAAGGTAAAAGAGATATCAGGAGAGGTAAAACGAAAGGATTCATTTTTTAAAATTTTATTTATCTTGATTTCTGTAATTTTCATAAGATAACTCCCTGATTTTTAGTATATACTCGAGGACTATTCAAATATAAAATCTTTATGCAGAACATGCAAAGTATAAACAGGGTGATAAAACATTTAATAATTAATTCTTACATCTTTATAATCCTTCGGAATTTATCCTTAGTTTCTGGATTAACCCGTTTGTAAAAAAATTATGGTATCAAGAAAAAATAACTTTTTCTATACTCTTTTCTTTTAGTTCTTCTAAAAAATCGGCTAAATCATCAATTATCAAATCTGCCCGACTTAAATCCTGATTCGGGGTATGAGGACTACGGAATCCGATACAAAACATGCCTGCAGATTTAGCAGCCTTTACTCCTGCTGTTGAATCTTCAATGACCAGTGATTTTCCAGGATGTAGGGATAATCGTGAGGCAGCTTCCAGGAAAATATCCGGAGCAGGTTTAAAATTATTTATCTCCGATCCACTGACTATTGTATCAAACATTGCTTGAATCTTAAATTTTTTTATTACGCTGCCCACCAGCTGCGTGCTGGAACTGGATGCCAGGGCTACCCGATAATTTTGTTCTTTAAACCACCTTAGTAACTGCAAAGATCCATTTATGGGAGTTACTTCTTTGCTGTACAATTGTAATAATATTTTTTTGTGTGCCGAAAAAATTTTTTCCAGATTCACATCCAGGGAATACTTTGTTATCAAATTTTCTAATAATAACTTTACAGATCTGCCCCTAAATTCCCGGCAATCTTCTTCTGTTATCTGAACCCCATAGGGAGCCAGGGTAATATTTTCAGCTCTAAGGTGCAAGGGTTCACTGTCTGCTATTACTCCGTCCATATCAAAGATTATTGCCTTAAACAAAAAAGAACCTCCCATTTTCATTAAGTGAATAAAATTGTAATGGTTTAATATGGTATATGTGGTTAACTGTGGATGGAAACTGTGTCTGAAAATCTTGTACCGGGAGCCGGAATCGAACCGGCACGTCCTATAAAGGACAAGGGATTTTAAGTCCCTGGCGTCTACCAATTCCGCCATCCCGGTACATAAATTTCAAATAATACTGAGGCGGCGAGCGGATTCGAACCGCTGAATAGAGATTTTGCAGACCTCTGCCTTAGCCACTTGGCTACGCCGCCCATAAAAAGAGCGGGAAACGGGACTCGAACCCGCGACAATCACGTTGGCAACGTGAGGCTCTACCAACTGAGCTATTCCCGCCTTATTTTTCTTTCACTCTGTTTAAAATTTTATTTCTTTTCTTACGTACTGTTTTGTGTTTTTCTCTTGCTACTTTTGAGAGGAGAAATAACAACAGAACCAAGAAAAAAATAAGTAAAAATTTCACTACTAAATATAATAATTATGATTCTTTTGTCAAGTAAAAAAATCTTTTTTTACTTATCGAATAAAATAATAAATTCTTATTTTTTTTACAAATTTTAGGTTGATATTTGAAAAACTTTTCACTATAATAAGCCTAACCAGAACATAAATGATTTTCAGGGAAAAGGAAAAAAATGTATAGGTCAAAAAATATAAAAAAATTAATAACAATCCTGGTTTTATCATTATGGTATTCTTGTGTCTTTTCTCAAATTATACCACAGCAGGGATTTGATTCCATTACTCCGGTAGAAATGAAAAATCATGTTTATTTTTTAGCTTCGGATGAAATGAAGGGGAGAGACACACCCAGTACTGAGCTTGACAGTTGTGCCCGCTATATAGCCAATGAATTTAAATCTTATGGGCTTACTCCTCCGGATTCTAATAAAAAATATTTTCAATATTTCAATACCTTAAAAACCCACCTTGCTGAACCCAATACCTTTATGGTAGGCACAACGGGTAAAAAAGAATCATATGAGTTGAAAAAAGATTTTGTTCCCCTCTATCTTACTGCAAATAAAAAAATAAATGACGTTGATATTGTTTTTGCCGGTTATGGAATAACAGCTCCGGAATTAAACTATGATGATTATAAAAACCTGGATGTAACCGGTAAAGCTGTTTTAATCTTTAAAGGCGAACCCCAGAAGGATGATTCCTCCAGCATCTTTAATGGTACGAGAGATACTGATTATGCCAAAATTAGAGTTAAAATAGAAAATGCCAGAGAAAAGGGAGCAGTGGGAGTGATTGTAGCAAACTACCCTTCTTCTATGTTTCGACGCCCTCCCAATTACTGGCCCAGTCTGATGAAACACCCCTTGGAAAATGCTGTACCCTTGACCCTGGAAGAATCATCTGGAAAGAAAATCGTATGTGTTAATATTGGCAAGAAATTAACTGAAGATATTTTCGAGGGGAGCGAAAAAAATTTTAAAACAATTTTAGAAAATATTGATAAGGATCTCCAACCCCGATCATTTCTCCTAAAGGATAAAACCGTTTCTATGGAAACCAATTTAAGGGTCGATAAATTTCCGACTCAAAATGTGGTTGGATGCTTACAGGGGAAAGATGAAAACTTAGAGAACGAACTTATCATCATCGGGGCGCATTACGATCATGTTGGTACTGTTAATGATACCATTATATATAACGGAGCGGATGACAATGCTTCCGGTACAGCCGGAGTTCTGGAAATTGCCCAAGCATTTACGTCCTGTAAAAACAGGCCCAAGCGGTCCATTTTATTTATTGCCTTTGCCGGCGAAGAAAAAGGATTATTTGGTTCACGCTACTACACTGATAATCCTCTTTTCCCCCTCGAGAACACAGTTGCCATGTTAAATCTTGATATGATAAGCAGAAATGATTCCAATGAGGTTGCCATAATCGGTTCCGGTACCAGTGGGGATTTAAAGGAAATCAATGAAAAAGCCAATAAACATATAAACCTTGACCTTGCCTATGATCAGGAGGTATACTTCAGGAACAGCGACCATTACTCCTTTTATAATAAAAATATCCCGGTACTTTTCTATAACACCAAATCAACCCCGGATCTCCACCAACCCACTGATGATCCGGAAAAAATAATTCCCGAAAAAATGGCAAAAATCGGAAAGCTAATTTTCTCAACTGCCTGGATAATAGCAAACACAACGGAAAGACCTGATTTTAGCAAAATAAAATAAAGAATTTCCATTCATTGAGACCTTCTTATTATCCCTCCTAAACAAGCTTCTTATCTATAACCCCGGATGTCTACAAGACTCCGGGGTTTTTATTATCCGAATTTTTTAAAGGGGATTCATCCTGCAACCATTACTTCTGAATTTCCGATTTTGGGAGAGTCACATGAGTGGCACTTATTTATTCATGAAAATCCTTACAGCCGGGAATGTACTTTTCTTCCCTAAACAATTACAAAATATAACCAACTTTTGATTACTTAGGTAAAATGATCCTTAACAGCCTCGGGTAGTGATTTAATTTCCTTTTTCTGGTAATCATAACAGATCATGCCATTTTCAACCAGAGCAATTAATTTTTTATCTTTTTTACGCGTCACCCGGTAAAAAATGCGGAATCCGTAACGGGTAGGCTCAGCAGCAGTAACTTCAAACTGCAAAACCTCTCCGGCAAAAGCTTCCGCTTTATAGACAATAACCGTATCTCCCATAATTAAAGATACCCCTCCGCAGTTCATCTCAGTATACCCATAACTGTGCAGAAACTGCACCCGTGCTTCGTGGATTAAGGAAAGCAAAGCATCATTCCCCAGATGCCCGCCATAATTTAAATCGGTTATCCGGACAGGAATCTCAGTTGAAAAAGCATAATTTTCTTTGGGGATCAATTTAATTCGTGACATTTATGTGCTCTCTGGCATTAAAAATTACATTTTCAAATTTGACATTTCCTCTACAAATCATCCAACTTAATTTCAGGTTGTACCTAGGGTGGCATTACCTTGACTTTATAGCTTTAACCATTGCTGTACCCAGATCTTCAGAGAATTTTTATTCTGTTTTCCATTCCTGTGTATCCGGGGTCTCAAAGACATTCCATATGTTCTGAATCAAAACTAAACTTGGTACTCTGATTTTTGATCCCTGGGCAAGACGGTATGTATACAGAAAAACTTACTTTTACTTCTGTATTACTCATCAACATACAACCAATAATCACAAACAATATGATCACCATATAAGGCAAATCTGGTTTTATGATCTTTTATCATTTCAGCAGGTATCTCTATCATCCATTCCCTGATATTTTTCTTTGGGTTAGCTAAATAATCCCTCATATTTATCTCAATTTGAGATTCTTCCCCTATTTTTAAAATTAAATTTTCCACATTATTAGTATTAACAGCTAATTTCTTAGTACCTTCCAAGGTTTGACAGATTACATCAGCTTTAACCAAAGAACGAACAATAAGCCAATGAGTTTTATCAACAACTGTTTTAAAAATAAAACTATCATATCCTAATACTGCTATGGCTGCCTCATAACAGGGAGAATCACCAAAGATTACTTCTGCTAAGAACGGTTGCAATCGACTATATTCATATCTAGAATTTACCTGATACTTACATTTTTCTTCCTCGTTTATATAGGCGATATCTAATTTATCAATTAATTTTTTATTTCTAATATTTTTCTCCATAGTGCTATCATAGAAAAAATTTGCAGAAGATAATAGGTTCCAGTTTATATTATACAAACTAATTGTTTCCTTATAAGGATTAAAAATTTCTACTTTTACTGAATCACTGATCAGGTAAGGAATGTTTTTCCAGAATCCACTAACTTGGGAGGTTGAAAATTCAAGAAATCTGGGAAATTGTATCTGGGGGGTGTATTGTATCTTTTTTAAAATATAGGCCTGATTATTTTTGCAGGTCCGAAAATAGGGAGATGTCAAACCACTAATATCCACAACATACCAATCAGGATTTAAATATTTTACACCACAATATCCATAAACACCTATCCTCTTATCATTGCTTATCAAAGTATCAGTCTTTTGAACTTCTTTAATTAAAGGAACTCTCTTACTGGAACTTTGGGTAATAATTCTCAAAAACGATGGAATATAAAAAACTTGGATGGTGACGATTAAGCAAAGTATTACTGTTATCATTTTTTTCTTTAAAGGCAATACAGCCACACCTGTAATTAAGAAATAATAAAATAATGGCAGTATCCAACTCACATATCTCCATATTTCAAATTGCCTGTAATCAATATTTACATATCCACTCTGACCTATAATTATTATTTGGATTAGGGAACATAATAACCACCAAAGTACTATTTGCGATGGGGGGGTAAAAATCTTTTTATTCCAGGGTAAAAAAACCATGCCGGTTATGATTAATAATCCGGATATTAACGGAATTACAAAATAGATATTACCATATAGATAGTCCCCAAATAAAAACCTCCTATATACCAATACTATACCCTGTATGGAATCCGTTAAAAATTTTAAAAACAGAGATGAAGAAAAGGACCCTTTATTTAATAATGAATCATAGTTAACCATACCGGTAATTAAATAATTTATCAATAACACTCCCAAAATTCCCAAAAGTCCCAAGGAAAATATGTAGATCCTTTTTCTAGCATCAATTCTTTTTAAAACCAGATATTCAATAACTATAAAAAATCCATATACCAACACAATTATTGACCCTTCCGGCCGAATAAAGGGAAGAAAAAACATGGTTAATGATAACAAAACATAGCGTTTATAAAGTGCTAAACACCAGGTTAATAAAGAAAACAATAAAAAAAGTCCTATGTCACCCAGTCTGAAAATTCCATAAGCAATATGTCCGCTAAAGATAAATAATAAAACAATATACCACTTGTACTTCGGACATAATTTGTCCATTATAAACCAGTAGCAAATGACACTTAAAATAAACAAGACTGAATTTAAAATATAAGCAACATCAATTAATGATAATCCTCGAAAACCAACCTTATAAAAAAAGCCTAACAGTAATGGATATAAATGACTTGTGCACCCGGTGGTGGGAGGATCGATCTCATTAAATTGATAGGGATGTCCATCCGCCCAGGATTTGGCATATTGAGTGTAAAGAAATGAGTCAAAATTCATTACAGAAATATGGCCATCAACTGTATTAGTACTATTAACCAGGTAATATATACCCTGAATAAGCATCGTAAGCAAAATTAACCCTATAATCGTTCGCCATTTCTTGCTATGTATTGATTTCATATTTTTTTATAAATTCTGAAAATTTTTTATAAACCTACTGATTAATTATTATTTTAAAAATAATATATTCATCAATGTAAGTTGTTATTTCGAAAATTTAATAGATATCTATTAATTAATACTACGAATAATATTCAGTGTGGGCGATACTGGATTTGAACCAGTGACCTCTGGTATGTGAAACCAGCACTCTA
>CAZKMO010000107.1:0-12675 GCA_964554015.1 uncultured bacterium | reverse complement strand
ATTGATACATAACTAATAGTATCATCCTGCAGTATACTGAAGTCACTTCCCACATCACCCGATTCTGCTTGCACAACAACAGGTTTAGAAGCATCTTTGATCTCATGGAAAAATTCATTTCCTTGGTTAAAAAGGAAAAGTACATTATCCGCCGATAATGCCTTGTTATACATATTAAACTCTAGGATATATCCTCTCCAGGGTGTATCTGCATCATAGACACTTTTTGCCAGATAGGCGTAGGCAGTACTTAGCAGTGCCAGGCTGTTATTTTCATCCATGGGCGAACTTCCTATAAGCCCTCCATCGATATAAAATTTGATACTGTCTGCATCCATTGTACTCACCAGATGGTGCACTATGCCATCATCATATGCGACAGGGCCGGTTACACCGGATTCAGCATTCCATGGTTCACTAGTAGTCCCGCAAGAAATGGCAGTACGACAGTTGCCATTCAGGTTTACCGGTGTCATAAAGTAGTAATCAGAGCCAAGAGTGTTAGTAGTATTTCCGAAAGAAACTAACATACAGTAATTTTGATTACCGTCTGGGACTGATTGGAACCAGGCTTCGATGGTAACTGCCTCATATGTGTTGATCGCAATAGAATCTGCAGGCAATGACAGCCATGAATCCGATTTGGTAGTATTAAGGGCGTCTTGTGAAATTTTGGCTGATCCCATTAAAGTTCCTTGGATACCATTAATATGATCATTCGCAGTACCATCATCAAAAGTCCAGGAATGAGTTAAATTTTCAGTTCCCGGATCGATCTGGGCAAGTAAATTCACACAGGCGATCAATATGATCATAAACGACAAAATAACTTTTTTTAACATTTCACTCTCCTTTGTTAATAAAAAGTGATGACAATTTTTTAAATATATTTGATATTATTTTAATAAGATCATCTTTTGGGTTTTACTATATGATCCAGACTGAATTCTATAATAATATATACCACTTGATAATCCTTCCCCATTAAAAATAGTTGAATAATGACCTTTTTGACGAACACCTTCATATAATGTTATAACTTCCTTACCAGCAGAATTATAGACCTTGATGGTTATGTCACTCTTTTGGGGGACTGAGTAACAAATCTTGGTTACAGGATTGAATGGATTGGGATAATTTTGTTGCAAAAAAAATGAATGAATAACATCATTCTTATCCGGTTCGTTAGCTACTGAGGTGGGATTGTAAGTTTCACCGATAAATCTAAACCAGTCAATTCTGAATAGTCTTCCGCTTCCCAAAAAATTTAAATAAACATCATGATTACCCGATATTGAATCCACATCAGCGCTGAATGTTTCAAACGTGTCCCAGCCGCCGGTATTTTCAATGGTGCAGGCAGCAATCTTTTGTCCTGTATCCAGGGAATCAAGCCAGACTTCCACAACTCCGCCCGAGGTAGCGCTGGCTGCTGATATTTCCACAGAAACCGGCTTTTTGTAATAATCCTGGCCGCCAAATTCCACACCGGCATACAGGGCCCAATCATGGTTATGGATACTGTCCAGATATGCAGGGATAGTGCCGTTGATATCTCGTAAAGTGCCGTATTGATTGGCTGCAGGCTGGGCCAGAATGGGAGAATAAGCATCTCGGTATATATATAGATCGAAATCCGCGGATTTACCTTGAACATATAAACCTTGTTGAGTACCTTCCCAAATTTGAAAATTGGAATCAGTATATGAATCTATGGATGAAATATTCACATCTTGACCTACCTGTATCCAATCATTGCCATTACTGCTATAATATCCAGTTATACTATGATTTATTCTGATCATTTTCAACCATACAGTATTTCCCACCGTGTTTTCAGCCTCATAGCGGCTGTTGTCAAAACTAAAGACAATGACTTTCTGATCATCTCCATTTTTAGAACTGTATAATCTTACGTACTCAGTAGCATCTCCCCGAATAATCTGGAGCCCTGCTTGGTCATGTTGTGATGCTGCCTCGAAATCAAGACGTGTGATCAGGGAATAGTTATGTTCACCGTCGTTTTTTACAATAGTATTGGCTTTTCCCCGGGGTGATAGTCTCAACCAGCCGGGACGATCAGTCAAGGAATGGGTATTTTCGGGCGTGTATCCTGAAAAAGACCATTCCGGATTCAGTTCATTGGAATCAAAATAATCCGAGTGAGGTACCATCCAGGGAATGCCGCTGCTGGGGAGATCGGGAGAAGTAACTGCCTGGTTGGAAGTATATTCTGCCACTGCATTGCCATCAGCATCATAATGTACTCGAAGGAGTAGACCTTGACGGCCCTGGCCTTTCCATGCCACATTACTATGATAGGCCTGACTGAAAATCCAGGTAGTGCTGTCATAGAGCATGACAGCGGGGGAACAGTGGTTTGGGCCCCTGAAGAGAATTTCGTAGGTATTGGGAACAGTTTGAAAGAACTCCTCTATTGCCCACCAGTAAGTTTGATCTCCAGTAAGTTTTTCACTTCTCATTACATACTGCCCACCAGCCACATTGCGGGCAAAACAGTAATAATAATAACCATTATGCTTCCACATGACCGGCCCTTCCGCCCAGCTGTAGGGGTAGGAGGGCGCGGGATTAATCCAGGTCAAATCATGATAATCACCAGTGGGTTGACCATCGGCACCCAATTCCACAATCCAGTTTCCTTCCTGGCCATTTTTTGCTAGAAGGTACCAGCGGTTATCATCATTAATGAAAATGGAATTATCACGCCCCAAACCGGGAATACCGGCTGGCACACTAAGCTCAACCGGTTCTATCCACGGACCTTCAGGTGCGTCTGCTTTCACATAATACATCGCACTTCCAAGTCCGAAAAAATGCCAGTAGGAACCATTATAATATACCATATGCCCTCCCCAGCATCCTCCCCCCGGGGAATCGCCGTATAAATTCCAGGATGCAGAAACCGGCTGAGATATCACTTCCCAGTGGACAAGGTCGGTAGAATGGTATATTTTTGGGGTAATATTGAAGGATGAGCCGGTGGTATAAAAATCATTTCCTATCCGGGTCAGAGTGGGATCCGGATGATCGCCCGGAATTACCGGATTCATATATGTCCTAAAGGAAACAGACTGACCAAAGACATATACATTAAATATTAAAAGATACAAAATATTTGTAGCTAAATATTTCAAAATATGGGCCTCCCTTTTTCACTATAGTATTATTGTTAATTCTCTTTTTTTCAAAGTACTTCTTTACTCATGTTCATGAATAAAACAACCTGTTCAGTTCGAAACAAATGTAATTATACTTGATAGTTCTATAAACACAGTGAATTTACCGTTGGTGACAGGAATATCCTCTCCCTGCTCACAGTTCTTTTTTTGGAGGTAGTGAATGGTGTTACCATGTGAACATCTCCATTATAAAGAGTAACAGTCTGAATCTGTAATTGTGGAATACTGCACAGTTGAGTTATGTGCAGCGATAAAGGATACTTTGTCATTTTTTACGGTTGTTGTGGAAACAGAAACTGTTCCCTGAACTATGATAGTTTCGGCATATATGTGAGTAATCAAGAACAGTAAAACAAGACAACAAGAAAGAGGGAAATGTTTCCTATAAATATTAAAGTTAAGTAATGTCTCTCTCATGATTTTTTTTTCTAGCAATATTTAAATAAAAAAATAAAGTCCCTTTATAAAAATCAGCTTTCCCAATCTTTTACTTCAGCAATATCAATTTTTTTGTCTGTATAAGCTGATCTGTTTTCAGTTGATAAAAATAGACACCGCTTGCCAGATTGCTTCCATCAAAGATAACAAAGTGATTACCTGCCCGCTGAATACCTTCAATCAAAGTGGCTATTTCTGTTCCTGACAAATCATAGACCTTCAATGATACTTGACCATTTTTAGGAAATGAATATTGTATCAGAGTTTTTGGATTAAAAGGATTAGGGTAATTTTGATTTAATTGAAATTTTTTAATAACATTTTTTTTACCAGAATTATAACCTACGGAGTTAGGCACATTAGAATCACTGAAAAATCTGAAAGAATTGATTCGGAATAATTTGGATGTTCCACTTCCTGAGAATTTTAAATAAACATCATGTCTTCCGTATACAGGATCTGCCACAGCTTTGAATGTTCGAAAATCTATCCAGCTGCCGGTATTTTCAATTGTGCATTCGGAAATTTTATTACCTGTATCGATAGAATCAAGCCAGACCTCAACAATTCCTCCAGAAGAAGCGCTGGCTGCAGTTATTTCAAGAGAATCCGGAGTTCTTTTATAATCATCATTTCCACCAAATTCGATCCCTGCATACATGGCCCAGTCGTTTGCATGAATGTTACCCAGTACATATCCCGGTTGGGTGTATATCCGGGAAGTACCATATTGATTGGCAGGACTATCAGCCATTATAGCCGTATAAGCATCCTTGTATACATAAAGGTCAAAATAAGCCAGCTCCCCTTTAACGTAAAGGCCCTGCTGATTTCCAGTAAAATTATTAAACTGGGTTTGTTCTCTGTCTAGTTCTACTGCGTTTATTGGTTCACCAATCTGAGTCCAGGAAATTCCATTAGCACTGTAAAATCCGGTTATCATATGCTCATTTCGTTGTAATTTAAGCCAGACGATGGATCCAAGAGTATTTTCTGCTTCGTATTTAGTGTTATTGAAACTACAAGCCAGCATGGTTTTACCTTCGCTGTTTACGGTGCTGAATACTTTGGCCTGAAGTGTTTCAGGTCCGTTCATAATCCATAATCCGGCTTCATCCAAGGTAGATTTCGGTTCAAAATCCACACGGGTGATTAAAGAATAACAGTGCTCTCCGTCATTTTGGATGACAGTATTACTGCCACCGTATGGTTCCAAATATAACCAGCCTTCCCGTACATCAAGTGAATAGGTTCCTTGGGGCGTGTATCCGAGAAACGACCATTCAGAATTCAGTTTTGATGTATTAAACATATCGGATTTGGGTACCATCCAGGGGATACCGCTGCTGGGAAGATCAGGAGCCTGAACAGCAACATCGGAGGGGTATTGAATTACGGGAAATCCTTGATCATTATAGGTAACCTGACAAAGCAACCCTTGGCGTCCATGTGCATACCAGTTAGCACTGCTGTGATAACTGTGTGCAATGGTCCAGCTTGTGCTGTCTTCAAGCATAACAACAGGTGAGATATGGTTAGGTCGGTTGTAGGTTCCGCGGGAACCAGTAAAGATATTCTCTCCCACAATCGTCCAGGCTGATTCATCGTCACTTAAGGTATCACTGCGCATAACGTATTGTTCACCAACCAGGTGTTGAGCAAAACTATAATAGTAGTAACCATTGTACTTCCACATCACAGGTCCCTCTGCCCATCCATAGGGATTCCCTGCAGAATTTGGATTAAGCCAGGTTAAATCAAGAACAACTCCGGTAGGCTGACCATTTTCACCCAGCTCCACTAAATGATTATTTTCATGGCCGGCTTTAGTGAGTAAATACCATTTTCCGGTTTCATCGTCAATAAAAATGGAATTATCCACCCCCAGTCCCGACATACCTGAAGGAACTTGTATTTTGGTGGGAGTACTCCATGGTCCTTCAGGTTGATCTGCTGTGACGAAATACATGCTTCCCCCACCTCTCCCAAAGAAATGCCAGTAAATTTTATTATATAAAACCAAGTGGCCGCCCCAAATTCCTCCACCGGGCTCATCTCCATATTGAATCCAGGAAGCGGAAACCGGCTGGGCAATAACTTCCCAATGAACCAGATCAGTGGAACGGTAAATTTTTGGTGTAGGATTGAAGGAAGAACCTGATGTATAAAAATAGTTTTCGATTTTTGTTAATGTAGGATCCGGATGATCGCCCGGAATGACAGGGTTCATATAAGTTTTAATAGAGATTGACTGTCCAAATATATAACAAACAAAAAATTGGAAATATAAAATAAGTAACCACATAAACTTCATGATTACACCTCAAAAACAATTATCAATATAAACTGAATTATTTTACTAAAATCAGAATACCATAGATGGAAGTACTGTAAAACACCCTGAATGTAAGATATATTAAATGTATAATTAATTGAAATTAAAAAAAAGCCACTTTTAGTAATAAATTAACCAGATAGCGTCAAATGCAGATAATTATCGGGGTTGATGAAGTTTACGAAATTCTCTAAGACCAACTCCTTTTTCAATCTTAAAATAGCGAGAAATATGTTCCAGATCAGTAAAATTAAAAAACGAAGAAATTTGTGAAATAGGCAGGTCAGTTTCAATAAGCATTTTTGATATCAATTCTATACGTACACGCCTAATTTCACTATAAATTGACCTGTGAATCGACTGTTTAAATCTTCTCTCAAGTGTTCTTCTGCTAAGGCAGGTTGTTTTTACAACATCGTTAACCAGAATTTTATTCTTGGCATTTTTCTTGATATAGGCAATAGCTTGAGCTACTTCCGGATCATTTACTGCAAGAATATCGGAAGATTGTCTTTGGACTACATGGGTAGGAGTAACTATAATTTTCTTTCCTATAATCTTTTTTTTATTTATCATGTAATCCATTAAAGCAGCTGCCTGATAACCTGCTGATTCAATATTCAAGGCAATGCTGGTAAGCGGGGGATCACCTATATCACAAACCAAAGGATCATTATCTACTCCGATAACTAATACTTCCTCCGGTACTTTTACATCGATCATTTTGCATACTTCCAGGACATGCTGCCCCCGGTCATCATTACAGGCAAATATACCTATGGGCTTAGGTAAAGATGTAATCCAGGAACATACATGTTGCTGTTCTATATCCCAATTATTCCCTTTATTTTTTTTGGGAGAAATATAATTATAAGTTTTAAAACCGGCCTCTTTATTATATTTGTTAAAGTAAAACTTACGCCCCTCTGACCAGTCATAATTATCAAAACCGCAAAAAGCAAAATTTTTTAATCCTTTTTCTATAAGATGATCGCTTGCCATTTTTGCAATTGATTTGGAGTCAGTTTTTATTACCGGCAAATTTTCAGGATATTTTGAATCATGAATAGCAAGGATTGTTGGTATGTTCAATTTCAGCAGTTCTTGGGTAATTAAGGAGTCACGCATAATAATGCCATCCGGATTCCAACTGGTTAAATGGGGAATGGAGGATTTTAAATCTGTGGGCTCTTTATAAAAAGACCAGGGGCCATGATGCTTTGAATAACGAGCAATACCTATAATCAACTCTCTCCCGAATGCTCTGGATGTCTCCAAAAGGAGAATTATCCTTTTCATAAACAAATCCCTTTAAAATTACAAGAATTATTATTTGTATTAATTATCGGATACAATAATTAAACCATGGGATTTTTAATTTTGTTTCATGACATTAGGTACTGTTTTTATGATTATTGGTTCTTTCTCTGAAACCAGACTTTCATTTTTCCAATACCTCTGTTGGACCAAAGGTAATAGGGAATCAAGGTGAATTCTTTGGTTTGTGTCTTACCTTTTATGGTAATCACTTTATCGGATAAGATTTTTCTTTCCTCAGTACTTAATATGATATTATCGGGAATGGTGATATCTGAAATATGTTTATTGTCAATTTCTTCGGCACAATAAACCATAGGGCCATATTCAAAGGCAACTTTATTGCTGTCAGCTTTGACTTTCTCATTGGCAACCACTTTATGTACAATCATAGGGAAAACAAGTTCTACCTTATCTCCTTTATTCCATTCTCTGGAGATTTCAGCATAGCCTTTATTTAAAACTATGCTTATCGGTTTTCCATTGACACTCAGGGAAATATTTTGTGATGGAGTATCGACATAAGAGTATAAATCTCCGGGTACAGCTTTATTTCGGGCCCAACCCGGTATACGAAGTTTTAAGGAGAATTTTTTCTTTTCTGGGAGATTAAGCTCAATGCTAACCTTCCCCTTCCAGGGATATGCTGTTTTTTGTATTACCTGGATATTGTCTCCTTGAATGAATACATTTGTTTTGTTGGAAATATATAGATTCACGAATAAATTATTTTTATCAACAGCATAAATCAATCCAGGAATGGAAGGAAGGAAGCGTATCAGGTTGGTGGGACAGCAGGAACAGTCGAACCAGGGCTGTCTGGTACAGGATCCCATATTAAATTGATATTTGCCATCTGATTCTGTGGGATTGGGGTAGAAAAATTTTTTCCCTTCTAAGGAAATGCCGGATATCAAGCCATTATATAAGGTTCGTTCGATAATATCATAATATTTGGAATTACCGGTTAAAAGAAATAAACGATGATTCCAATATACACTGGCAATGGCAGCACAGGTTTCGTTGTATGCAGTCAGATTGGGAAGTTCATAATTATCGCCGAAAGATTCACCCTCGTGTCTGGCTCCCAAACCGCCGGTAATATACATCTTTTTATTCACCATGTTTTTCCAGATTCTATGTACTGCCTGGAGATAATCCGGATCTTTATATATAGCGGCGATGTCAGTCATACCCGCGTACATATATAAGGCCCGCACAGCATGTCCTACTGCTTCGCTTTGTTCAGTAACCGGCAGATGATCCTGGCTGTATTCACCATACAGGTTATGAGTAGTTGAATCACCCCGGGTATCAAGAAAGAATTTAGCAAGTTCCAAATAGTTTTTATTCTGGGTGATGTGGTAAAGTTTAATCAACCCGGTTTCTACAATTTGATGTCCCGGAGGAGTATGTAATTTTTGGGGGCCAAAGTTTTCTACCAGCAGATCCGCATTTTTAAGCGCAATGTCCAGTAAGCTGCGTTTGCCGGTAGCCCAGTAATGGGCAGCAGCTGCTTCAAATAAATGACCGCTGTTATATAATTCATGACTGGCTCCCAGCTGTTCCCACCGATTTTTTGACGGTTTAACCCACCAGGCCGGTGGATTTTGCCGGTCAATAGTAAACCAGGTAGTGATATACCCATCCGCTTCTTGTCCGATTTTTATAATAGATATAATTGAATCAAGGTATGCCTCTAAATCAGGATTGGGTTTACTTATCAAAGAATAGGAAGCACCTTCGATAATTTTATATAAGTCGGTATCATCAAACGGCATTTTACCTTTATACGATCCTTTTTTTTGTCCTCCCGCCACCAGGAAATTCTGCATTCGTCCTTCTTCCTCACATTTTTCAAAGGCATAATGAATGGTTGTATCCTGAATTAATTTTATTTTCGGCAGCCAGAAGTTATCCTGAATAATAACGTCTTTAATACTTACGGCTGAAATGGGATAATCTGAATATTTTGCATTGTCCTGGGTATATATAAGAGTAGGAATAAAAAAACAAAAAATTATTAGTTTTTTCATTAGCATAGTCCCTTTAAATATTTATTATTTCTTTACAACAGTATTAAATATAGGCTGTAGCAAAAAATTATCAAAATGAATAGACGTGACATGAGCTTACAGCATATAAAAATTTATTGTTCATTTCCCTTATGTTCAAGCATTCCTGCTTATTTTATAACTTTTACTTTAATTTGAGTAATTGAATGTGCCGGGAAGGAACAGGACATTTTATTTCCCTTCACAGAAATCTCCTTAGTAACCGGCTTGTATTGCTCCTGCTTATCGAATGTAAACGGTTCTTCCATAGAATCAGCATTTATAAACTGGATTTGCACTTTTCCTGTAAAATTTCCTGTTGAGCTATAGATGTCACTTTTTATTGTTTTATCTTTATGCCGGTTAACCACATTCACACATACGGTATTGGTTTCTTTGGAATAGGTTGAGGTAACATCAAGATAGGGGATACCCTTATATTTTTCGGTATTAAAGGTGTCACATTCCACATAGGTATCGATGGAAGAGCCCAGACAGTTATTTGAGAACATTTTATAGGTATAAAACAAGGGGCTTTTAAAGGTCCCTTTTTCTCTGTCCGTACTCAACAAGGATGTCATTAAGGTTAAATTCGTCATTTTAACCACATCAGCGTGACGTAAGAAGGAATTTAAACACTGGGCTGTGGGCAGAACAGATAGAAAATTCATTCCCCAAACTCCCCATTCATCAAATGAAATATAAATAGGATTTTTAAAATCCTTCATTGCCGATACAGCTTCAATTTGAGCAGCCGGAATTTTAATTTTTTCTTCAAAATCCAGGGCGCTTTGTCCCATAAAAGTATAATAATCTTCTGATCTCTCCCAGTAGCGGTGAATGGATATATAATCTATTTTGTCTCCCAGTCCGGTGAGTATTTTTCTGTTCCACTCAACCCACTTGCCTGTGCTTTCATAATACGATGATCCGGAGGCCACCAGTTTGATGGTATTGTCTACGGCTCGCATAGCTTTAGCAGCTTCTCTGGCAATTTTGATATAATCATCCGCATTTTTATAACCCAGTTCCCAGGGCTCACCGTCAACTTCATTGCCCAGATCCCATATTTTAACCTTGTAGGGCTCTTTATGCCCGTTTTTTATACGCAAATCTGAGTAGTAGGTGCCCTTCTCGTAGTTACAGTATTCAACCCAGTAGGCTGCATCAAGTATGGTCGCCAGGCCAAGATTTACACAGATAATATTTTCGCTTCCCATAGCCTTGTTTAAGGCAATCCATTCATCCGTGCCCACCTGATTGCTTTCCATCCCACCCCAGGCAAGATTAATACGAGTGGGACGCTGATCCTGGGGCCCGATGCCGTCCTGCCAGTTATATCCCATGACAAAATTCCCTCCCGGCCAGCGCATGTTGGTTATTTTAAGTTCTTTCATGGCATCTATGTAGTCCTTCCGGAATCCATTTTCGTCTGCCAGGGGTGAGGAAGGATCATATAGAGGTCCGTATAAGGTACTATACTTAACCGAATCAGGCAGATCCATTCTTCTGCCGCTGAAATTGATAGGCTCCATAAAAACACCGTAGATCCTGGGATCTATTTTGCCAATAATTCTTTCCACATCAACTTTTATGTTTGCTGTCTGGGCAAATAATGAAACAGAAAGAACACTTAAAAATTGAACTATGATTACTTTCATGATCGACCTCATCTAATAATAAAATTTATTTTATATCCAATGGTTAGATTATTTCAGTAAAATTAATTTTTTTGTATCCACAAAATTTCCTGCTTTCAGTCTGTAAATATAAACACCACTTACTAAGGAGCTACAATCAAACGTAGACACATGATGTCCAGCTGACATTTGTGCTTGAACTAAGGTTTCAATCTCTCTCCCAAGTTCATCAAATACTTTTATTTTTACCAAGCTGGTCTGTGGTATACAGTAATTTATCTTTGTAACCAGATTGAATGGATTAGGATAATTTTGCGATAATTTGAATGAAACCGGTATTTCTACCTGTTCAATGTTAGTAGTGGGTTTTTTGAAAATCAATTGAGAAAAATAATAAAGCCCGTGTTTCCAGACTGTCCAATCATGGCCCGCATCTTCAATTAAGCAGTAAATATGCGGCACTTCATTTTGATCAAGGTAATTATGCGCCTGTTGACTGATGAATAACAAATCATCAGCTGTACCACAGGAGATCCACAGTTGTGATAGATATTTAGCAGTTGTATCTGGATTTGGAACGAGTTGTGACATCGCTTTTGTATTCGGAGCTGCAGAAAATGAACCTATCCAGGTAAAAGTGTCAAGATGAGCCAGACCAAAATTCAGTGATTGGCCGCCTCCCATGGAAAGCCCTGCCATAGCACGGTTTTCTTTACCTGTTAAAACCGAAAATGTAGTATCGATGAAAGGGATTAAATCATTCAGCAGATCGAATTCAAAAGTTTCAAATGCCTGAACTTTTTCCGGATCAAATGGATCCCCCACTGGATCGTCATTTTCCATTGCACGTCCATTGGGGAGTATCACGATCATTGGAGCTAATTTTTGCTCACTAAAGAGATTATCAAGAATATTTTTAGGTTGACCGTAGTTTAACCATTCATTTTCATCCCCACCAATACCATGCAGTAAATAAAGAACATTGTATTTTTGTGTTTCAGTATACCCGGGTGGAAGGTATACTTTTGCCTGCCGGTTTACACCCACTGTTTTGGAGTGATAAGTTATAGTCGTTACAGATCCGTGAGGAATCTCGTTCTTATATGAATCATATCCCGAAGGCGGCAGAGGGTATTCATTTTGTGAATACAAGTAGGGGGAGAATACTCCGTACAAAGTGAATACAATAAATATAAAATAATACATGTTTATTAATTTCATATTGTTACCTACCTTTATTGTCTATGATGGTAATAAATAGATCAAATGTGTTTATTTAAACTAATTCTAACATTCTGGAGATTCGAATTACCAGTCCAGACACCACTTTCATCCTTGGTCAGGTCGTATTTAACACCGCCGATGTCCAACAGGACTTTTTTTGCGTCAGGCGCTGAAATACTGGCCCGCCCCCGGCCTTCGGAGTTGACTTGAGGAAATTTTTTGCCAGGTTGATTAATAGATGACGGCTTAAAATCTTCTTTAATCGCTAACTGGCTTGTGTGCGCTATGCATAACGAACCAGAGAGAATTATCAATAAAACTGCAATACCATTTAGGAGTCGTTTCATTATTTTTCTCCATTAATCCTTAAATAGCATTGGGGCGAATTCATGCAAACAGCGCCTCCAGCTCTGCCATTCGTGAGCTGTGTTGGGAGATACATAAAAATGTGCATTAATACCGGT
>CAZKMO010000106.1:0-12716 GCA_964554015.1 uncultured bacterium | reverse complement strand
GCGGGGAGATACGGTTGTAATAAAGGATTATGTTGATATGGGGCAGGAAGCGAACACCTTAAATCAAGCCATTGAATTGGATCCCAGTCCACCGGCAGGACGTGTGTATGAACTCAGAGTGAACGGATATTATCCGCTGGCCAGCAATCCCACTACTCCTGAGGACAGAGCAGTCACCATAGCAGGAGCTGATTATACACCAATGGTGGTTAATGACAGCCCGGATCTTCCTCCTATTGTTTGTGGCTTTGGTTTAAATTATGGTGGTATTAGTGTTGCAAATGATTTAACCATAAAAAATGCTGTGGTAATGCCTGCTGCCAGTGACGGAACCTTGGGCTGGGCCTTTTTCAGTGCTGTTAATCCGAATTTAACCCTAACTCTCGATAATGTGTTAATGGAGCATACCAGGTGGACATTTGTGCAGTCTAATGATGTTGCTGGAACCAGTATTAAAATTTCTGACAGTTATTTTGTAAATATGAATGGTAATGCCGGCAGGCGAAGCGGCGGTGTATATGATAATGTGGGTTATAATACCGACACAGTATGGGTGGAAAATTCCACCCACATTTTTGGACAGGGTATGTTGTATAAATTTAGAAACTTTCCAATCAATAAGGTTATCTTCAACCATAATACATTTATTAACATTGGACACAGTTTATTTGAAACTGCGGGATATCAGAGCAATATGTCTGTTACCCAAAATATTTTCATTAACTGTCAGACCAAACCATATAGACCTGGTCTGGATTATGTGGAAACTGATGTGGATAGTCTGGCTACGGGAATTATCAATGTGAGAGATCTGCCGGAGGATTATGAGCAGCTGGATAGAAAAATTCTGGTAGATGCTAATCTTATCTATTGGGATCCCAGACTTGTTAATATAGCTGATATGGCTAATAGTATTCCCATAGACGGATACACCAATTGGGTTTCTCAAATGATTACCATGAATAGTCGTACTCAGGATATGTTTGATGACGATGCAGGTTATCCGTATTTAACAGAAGGCACTTGTTATTACTGTCTGCCTGATTTCGAAGAGACGAGAAATCTTCTGGGTGATATGGTTGATACCCTGAAAAACTACAGCATAGCTATTATGCATACAGGCGCCGGAGCAGTCTTGCCAGATTGGCGTCTGGTATCCACGGGACCGTGTAATCCGTGTAACTATTATGTTGTACCTGATTGGCCGATTCCGGTTGATCTCTCCTACAGTGATGCTGATCTGCAAACAGCCGGATTGGGTGGTTTCCCTCTGGGTGATTTAAACTGGTTCCCTGATAAAAAGACAGAATGGCTTACTCAGAGAACGGCGGAATATGCAACCATTCAAGATGCTTTAGATAAGGGAACTACCATTTCCGGTATTCAGGAAATGGGCGGCAGTTTACCTGGAGAGTATAGACTTCAGCAAAACTATCCTAATCCCTTTAATCCAACCACTGCCATCACCTATCGGCTGCCGGTTAGTACAACTGTTGAGTTGAAGATTTTTGATATTCAGGGAAGGGAGATTAGAACGCTGGTAAATGAGCATCAAAGTGCAGGTGCTCATTCTGTTATCTTTAACGCTCACCATCTTTCCAGCGGGGTGTATTTCTACAGACTGCAGGCAGGAAGGTATTTTGATACCAAGAAGCTTTTGCTTTTGAAATGATGAGGTAACAGCAACTAACACCGGCAAAAAAGACATTCACGCTTTAATGGCCCCGGATTTTCCGGTTCGGGGCCATATGGTTACCAGATTCGCTAAAATTTAAAATTTACGAGTCTCGAAGAGGTTCTGTCTCTGCGAAAAATCAAAAATATATTTTAGGCCCGGACTAGGTAGTCCAGGGCCATAAAAATAATTTAAAATTTCCCCGTATCCTTGAAAAAATCACTGATGAAGGTAATCTTCTCTTTTTCCGCTTCCAGAATAGTAACGCCTTCGTTTTCATAGGTTTGGTTTTTTCTGTTCCTGCCTTTATTGGCCCATAGAACTGCTGCCTGATTTTCCTGAATAATTATTCTCTCTACCGTAAAGCTTAATTCAGGGTATTGCTTGAAAAGCAGGGAGAGGAACTGGATAATACGTTCTTTTCCTATTAATGGTTGAGTTTTGGGGAAGAAGAATTCAGCATTATGGGATAACAGACTTTCCAATTTATCAAGATTTCGTTCATTCACCAAGTCAAAAAAGGACTGAACTGTGATTTTTTCCATGGTTCACTCCTGGTAAAAGTTTTTACCAGGATTTACAGGATTCATATGATATATAATAACAAATTCTGTAAATCCTGTTTAATATTAAGAGGCAGTTAAAATCAATTATAATTAATCAGTAGATTTTTTATTATCGATTGCGATCCCGAAACCGACGCCGAATTCAGATTCTATTGTCACCTAAATGATACGAACAAAAATACATCAATCATGCATTCTTCAACTTTATTTCCACACTCCGGATTTTATCATCCATGGTCTGGGGGCGGTCGGTTCTGGTGCCCACCCGAATGTTGCTTGAAATTCGGGGAGCGCCCATTTGATGTATGGTCTCATGACATTTTTTGACAGCGGCAAACACGGAATCCCATTCTCCTTCTATATTGGTTCCGTAAGCATGCAGTTTGATTTTTAAACCCGCCTCTTTTAATATCTCTTCACAGACAGCCACATATTTGGATACCGAAACTCCCACGCCCATGGGTATTACACAGAGATCGAGTATTATCTTCATAATTTTCTCCTGTTTAAATCATACCAGTTTGTTACTTTTAATATACAATATCACTGCTTAAAAATAAAATTAAAAACAAGAGCACTTTTCCCCGAAAATTATAATGAGAAATTTTGCAACCATGTATTGATATTGCCCGTATTCTTATATACATTAAACTTTTAAAATAAGGCCATAAACATATGAAGAAGAATGGATGTCGGTTTTATTATTGTGGTTTGGTTCAGGTTTTTCTTAGCTGTATTTTTCTTATTGTACCCATTGATGCATATTGCCAGAGACTGGTACAGGATACCCTCACAGTATCATTGCATCCCCCAAAACAGGTAACATCAGTACATATTCCTATTACCATTGAGGATAGACGAAAAGAATCAGAGAGATTTATAGGTAAGGATGAAACCAATAAATATATTTTTATACCTGTAGATCAACTAATCTATACAAAAAAATCCTTGCCTCAGGAAATACTCACCCATATCAGATATGATTCAGCCAATCAGTCACCTGCACAGCTACAGTTTAATATACATTATTTCAGGATTTCTGAGAAAGCAGGCAGCCTGGTTTACCCTCATTACCAGCTCAATGCTGTTTTTTCAGTATACAGAAATACAGCTGTGCAGGAATCCGAATATCTGGGAGATCTGGTATATGATACGTATACCTATAAACCGTTTTTTTTCTACCAATAAAAGACATGGTTTTTCCCAGGTGTTGGCTAAATGGCATTCTCGATTTATTGATGATTTAAACAAGTTTAAAAAGAATGATTCTCCCCATTATAATCAACCGCTTACCAATTTTAGGACATCTGTCTGGAGTCAGAATCCTTTGGATATGATAATGGGATGTAATGTAGTTATGGGTTCTGACTTCTATTTAACAGATATTCAAATTTTTTTCTCTCATCAGGAAGCCGGAAGAAGTTTTATCCGAAGTGGAGGATATAATATCAGATATCGAAATATGGCTCAATATGAGGCTATAGAAATAGGATTGTCCGTGGACAGATTATTTTACCGTTTGAATTCTTATTTATTATGCACTTTTCAATCAAATCTAATGATTGGATTGAACCGCTGGAAGGATATGAATACTGTTGATCATACCTTATTTGATATTCTCCTGGGTGATATTTCATTGAGTCAGTCTATTCAATATAATCCCCTTGATAAATCCTCCTTCATTATGGGAGGAGGCATATATGAAGAGTTAATCTATAATTATACTGATGATTTCAAGTTTAACCTGGCATTAATGCTGAAACTGGGAGTCAAGCTATGAGAATAAGATTGGTTGCTTTTTTGCTCATTGTATTAAGTACAATCTCGGTTTTTGCCCAAAACCTGACTGTTTCAGGGTATGTCATCGATAAGAAAACAGAAGAAACTCTGATAGGTGCTAATGTAATGGTGGTGGGAACCACCCGGGGCGCTGCTACTGACAGGAATGGCTTTTTCAGAATAACCGGACTTGATCCCGGCCCGGTTAAACTGCAGATAACCTACATTGGATATCAGAAGGAAATTGTTGATATCACCCTTACTTCCAAAAGTGTTATTCTCAATGACATTGCTCTGCAGCCTCAGGCAATTGAACTTGAAACCCTGATAGTAAAGGGCAAGCGATCCGAAGTCATGGATCATGAAATTGAAACCAGCTATCGGGATATCACCCCCAGAGCGATTCAAAGAATACCCGGTATTCAGGGGGATGTATTTAAAGCTCTCAAGTATCTTCCCGGTATTGAAAATATTGATCCTATTACCCCGCTTTATTCGGTTCGGGGCGGGGATCCGGGAGCAAACCTCATACTCCTGGATGGAGTTACCATTTACAATCCCTATCACTGTGTTTCCTCGACCAGTTTATTTAATCCCTATGCCATAAAAGATGTAAATATGATGATGGGAGGTTTTGGCGTTGAATACGGAGGACGCACCTCTTCCGTTCTCTACATTTCCACCCGGGAAGGCAGCAGTAAGGAATTTCACGGAGAAATCGAACCTGGATTAACCAGTTCTAGAATGGTGGTTGAATTTCCGGTGAGTAAAAATGCAGCCATGATGATATCTGCCCGGGGTTATTATGATTTGATTACCCAGTTTCTCCTGTATTCACCTGCCTATCTTTTTGATACCAATATTTCCCTAAACTGGAAAATAAATAAAAGAAACAGGTTAAGTATCAGATATTTTAATTCCTATGATTATAACAATCTGCAGTTTTCCGAGTATTATACCTACATTGCCAATACCTTTGAGGAAGAATTCCTGGAGGAGTATGATCTGGTTTATAAAAATCACTGGTCCAATCAGGCCCTAACCGGAATTTTAAAGAGTATTATTAGTCCCAGAATTTATTTAAAAACTCAGGTTTCAGGCTCTTTCTTTACCTCAGACAATATTTCCAAATTTGATTTTGAATTTTATGATGAGGAGTCAAGCAGAAATTATAAACTTTTTTATAGAACTGCTATTAGCAACCAGATTAGAGACCTGAGTGCGAAAATGATGCTCAGTGCAAAATTAAATTCCTTCAATACAGTACTTGTGGGTACAGAGTACAGCAATTACTATTTTGGCAATGAAATGACGATTAATTATTTTTCAGAGGGTAAGGCAGTTCGCCGACCTCAGCTTATTGCTCATTTTGTTCAGGATAAAATTAAATACGGTAATTTTATGCTCAGGACAGGAGTTAGACTTTCCAGATTTGACAAAATGAATAAATTGTATTCGGAACCACGTATTAACGGATCCTATGAATTATTTAATGGGTTTAAACTTAAAGCTGCCTGGGGGCGATATTATCAATTCATTCCCAGCATTAATACCCAGGAGTATGAAATAAGTCAGTTTCTGGATTACTATTACCCTCTTCAGGATAAAGAACCCTGTACATCCATTCATCAGATTATAGGATTTGATAAAACATTTTCCACTGATATGATGCTTTCTTTTGATGTGTATTATAAAAATATTAAAAGAGTATATACTTTTGATTATAATCTCAGTGAATCAGAAGTTTTTGGTTTCAGTGATAAAATCAGAGCCGGAACCGGCAAGTCCTACGGTTTTGAAATTTTATGGAAGGGAAGCTGGAAGAATTTTTCCGGCTGGATAAGCTATGGAATGGGGCGGACTACCCGCAGCTATCCCCATATCATGAAGAGTGAATCCTTTCTTTATGATTATGATCGAACTCACAGATTCAAAGCTATGATTACCCACCAGATTAATCCCTTACTCTCCTATACCGGAACCCTTCGAGTACTCTCCGGAGTGCCCAAAACCATAGAATCCATGCTTAAATCCTATTATTACTATGATCCTGCTTCCAATAATTATTCTTCCTTTCCTATTTTTGTGGCAAACCGTAAGAACAATGCCCGGCTGCCCCTTTATATTCGTCTGGATCTGGGAATTAAAAAGAAACTTACCAAAGGTTTTGGAGCGGATTTGGCTCAATTTTTGGGAGCAGATGATTCTTATTTAAATGTTACTTTGGGCAATTTACTTTTTTTCTGGAGAAATGTAGTCTGGTATTTTCCGGTGGGTGAGAAAAAGTTGTATGGATTGGGGTTGAATTATTTACCCAGTTTTAATATGGGGTATACAATTAAGTTCTAATGAGCGAGGAAATCACAAGTTCGGATATATTAGATAAAAAATGTGAAACCACGAAGAACACGAAGAGATAGATATTTTTTTAAAAAATAGGTTAAATTACATCATAATGTTAAAAAAAGTTATGACATTTCTCATGGATTATAAAGGATATATCAATGAAAGGTGATAAACATACGAGTTTAATAAATTTGATCAGGAATTCAATTTTTCTGATATTTGTTCTGAACTGTCTGCTGTGGTGCGGGTGTGAAAAATTAATAACCGGATATGGTCCCCAGCCGTCTTATATCGATAAGCCGGAATATGAGCAAAAACTGAATATTCTGGGCATACTCCGCCCTGATTCTCTGCAGGGGAGACCGCAGAGTTTTGTTCATGTTGAAAAAGCAATATCCATTTATGATGTGGATGATTCGCTTTCCGTGGATAATGTAGAGGTCAGCATAATAAAATTAGACCAAAATGTTCCGGTAGATAGTGTTCAATTAATTTATTCTGATTTTAATGGTTTTTATGATTCAAAAGAATACAGGAATGGTACTTTTTTCCCTCAAGCTAAAATAACCTATGAAGTGAAGTGTAAAAGAGAAGGATTTCCCGAATTGAAAGGAAGAACTGCTGTTCCCTCGGAACCGGAGATTATTTCTGAATCAGTTCATTGCTCCAATAATAATTTATTTTTTACTATCAAATCAGATTCTCTGGCATCACTGTATTATATTTTTTTAAAGATTAATGGGAATGATTTTTTCAAACAAATTGTAAAAAAAGGTAATGAAAATATAGATATGGTATTTCATTTACATGATGTTTGCAATGTACACACTGCCAGGGTAACAATCATCGCCTATGATAATAACATGTCAGAATATATTTCCTATAATGTCAATATTAAACCTAATACTTACAGAGAAGATTACAGTACAGTTGAAAATGGGTATGGTTGCTTTGGGAGTTTGAATATTACTGAGCAGGATATTTATTTTTGATTTTTACTGCTAAAGGTGACTAAAAAGTCAGTATTTTATTAATAATTATAAATATATAATTTTAATAATCCGTTGTTTCTTATGTAGATTCCGGATAAATGTATGAAATGAGAGATTAGCGGAGGATTCTTTTCAGTCACCCCCTTCTTTACTCTTTACGGTGAAAAATGTCGTGCAATGTATTAAAATTATTATTTTTTTAAAATAGTATAGGATCGCCGGATGAATGATAACTGGGCATGATGAATTTCGTCGTTTTCATCCCGGGTGAAAATCAGGGTCCAGGGCGCTTTTTTGAAATAGAAGAAGTCTTGGGCCACCGGGTAAAGCTCGTCCGGCCCGAATTCCATTACTCTCAGCTTTTGTCCTTCCCGCCAGATATTCAGCATCAGGTAATCTCCGATATAATATTTTCCCTGGTATTCCTCAAGTTCTATGTCAGACATTTCCATGGGATGGGGCTTTTTAAAATACAGATGCCGGGGATAGCGTCCCTGGTTATCCTGTACCTCCAAAGAGATTCCCCGTTTTTTAAGCAACTCGATGACATTGTCATGGCCGCTGCGAAAGGCATAGTGCATGGCGGTCCAGCCCTCCTTGGTTCTGATCAGGGGATCGGAACCCCGATTCAGAAGACAGGCGACCACCTTGATATTTCCCCGCCAGATGGCTGTATGGAGCTCGGTCATGCCCCACTGGTTCTGAAGGTTGAGTTTGGCTCCTTTATCAATCATCAATTTAATAATATCAACATTGTCGTGATGTGCCGCCCATTGCAGGGGTGTGCCGCCGTCTCCGCCCTGGAGGTTCAAATCAGCGCCTTGATCAATCAAATATTTAGCGATATCCCAATGAGCACGCATGCAGGCCCAGTGCAGGGGAGTATACTTTTCCTCATCCAGGGAATTCAACTTGGAAGGATTCTGGGCCAAAATTTCTTGGACAGTTTTTAAATCCCCCTTTTTGGCAGCTTCCACAATCTCTTCTGTTGAGGCTGTAATGGACATGTGCACTAATATTAATACCAACATGATAAATATTTTTTTCATAATTCTCCTTCTCTTATATGACGGCGGTGTCAGACTTCCTGTAAACTCTACAAGGTTCAGGGTTTCAAGCACCGCCTCCTTATGAGAATGATTATTGTTTGTGCAAGTGATAGACCTTAGCTACGATCTTCCAGCCATCATCAAACTTTAATAAAGATAAGTAATCAGTGTATATATGTTTGCCTGACTTGTGGATTTCCACCTTGGCAGACGCACACCCACCGGTCACATCCAGATTTACAATTTTACAATCCATCACTGCCTTTTCAGGATCAAAACCAGGATCACTCTTCTTTTTCTCGATGGCCTCGATCCAGGTGACAATGGGATATTTGGCCAACTGTTTTCCTTTAGCTGAAAAGATGGCAAAATCAGGGTGAAAACCCTTTTTCATACTTTCCGTATCCAAATCATTAAAGGCACCATTAAAATAAGAACTTATTATGACCTTTTCTACAGCAGTCTGATCATCATTATCACCGAAGAGGTTAGTGCAAATCAGTGAAATTACTACCAGATTCCAGATAATAATAGAAACTTTTTTCATACCTTACCCTCCTTATTTATTGTTTAAAGATTTTATGGTTTTAATTTTTCAATGATCTTCGCATCCACCCAATAGATATCTCCGCCCCGGGAAAAAAAGAAGTACTTGCCGTCCGGGGAGAACTTGGGCAAACTCCCCAAAATATTTGTGTTCTGGGCCTGGGTCCAGCTTCCATCCTTGTTTTTGAAGCTAATATAAAGACCTTTGCCTCCGTCTATGGACACAGGCATATCATAGCGGACAAAAAGAAGGAAGCTTTCATCTGGGGCCACATAGGGTTTTGATTCCGCGTAGGGACTGTTGACTGTCTCGGGCAAAATAACGGGTTCGGTAAAGTTTCCGTTGATATACTTTGAACAAAAAAGGTCATCACCTGATCGGAAATAAAGTGTTCCGTTTGCGGCCAGGGTGTGCTGTCCCTGCCTGACTTTAGGTTTATAAATGGGAGGCCCTAAGATTATGGGTTCAGACCAGCCGCCTCTTTTCCGTTCTACATACCAGATATTGTTTTTGGGGGTGGACTCAAATTCATTGGGCCGGTCCGAAGTGAAATAAAGCCGGTTTCCATCAGGGGAAAAACAAAAATCCATGGTAGCATACTTTCCGGAAAAGGGGACCATTTCGGGTTTTGTCCAGACATCGTTAATGAGCTTACTGACCATAATGACATAAAAAAATATGCCCTTTTTCTTCTGCTCCGGTGTGGTGGTTGAAAGTTCGAAATAAAATTCGTCCCCTTGGGGGGAGAATTCCGAATTTAATTCATATCTGTCTTTGGTGGAGATGATCCCCGGAGCAAAAATTTCAGGGTTCATACCCGGTGGTTTCTGACCCAGGTAGGGGCCGGTGAGTTCAGGAAACTCTGTTTCCTGAGCATTAATGCTTATTGCCATTAGCAGCAGTAAGCTGTTGATAAAAATTTGTTTTATCATTTTAATTCCTTCTTAATTTCAATTTTTTCTGGGTTAAGCTCTTCTATTATTTTTGCATCCATCCAGTAGATGTCCCGATTCCCGCTCCGGGAGCTGGTATAAAAGAAAAACCGGCCGTCATTGGTCACATAGGGACGGTTTTCCGATTGGGGTGAATTGATCTGGTTTCCCATATGAACCGGATCACACCATTGATTTTTATTATTCCTGAAGCTGATATACAAGTCATCCCTGCCCAATCCTTCTGGTTTAGTGGAGCAGAAGATAAGATAACTCTCGTCAGGGGCAATATAGGGATCCCACTCATGGAACTGGGTATTCAACCTCTTAAGATTAACAGGATCTGTATATACTCCATTTTTATATTCAGACATATACAAATCTGATTGCCCCATCCCCCCGGGACGCTGACTGAAAAAATAGAGGTCTCCTCTTCTGGTCTGGGAAGCGAAGCTTTCGTTGTAAGGTGTATTGATGGGTGAGGAGAGGGCATGTCTCTGTTTCCCATCTTCGCTTCCGAGTGTAACCTGCCAGATATCGGAGTCCAACTGGTTTGCAACCGGATGTTTTACCTGATAGAACATGGTTTTATCATCCGGGGCCATAACAAAATCGCTGTTATGAATCAGCTGTTCCCAGAAGGAGATCAATTTGGGTTCAGACCAGAGATTATCTGTCCGGGTCATTATATAAGTATGACATTTACGATCAATTAAGCGCTGAAAGATAAAAACCATGCCATTTTGAGCAAAACCGGAACTTCCTTCTGACTGCTCAGTTGAGATGATTCCGGGAGCAAACACCTCTGGTGTCATCCCCGGCGGGTTCTGACCCAGGTAGGGACCGGTGAGGATCGGAAAATCTTTTAATTTCTTCTGTGCCTGAGATATCCCCAAACAAAAGATAAATAAAGCTGACAGAAAAAAAGGTAGATTTTTCATTAAGAAATGTCTCCTTCCTTTCAATTAAAGAAATTATACTTTCTATCCATAGGCATGTTTACCTTCGGATTTCAACCATTAAGTGATGATCCCTGACCAGCATATTACGTTAATGTAGTCTCCAAATATTTTGGGGGATTTTTCCTTTATCGCTTCTCTATTTATTACGCATATAATCTAACTTTCCCCCCGCATATTCTAAACTTCTCCCTGAACAATATCAGATGATGGATTTGATAAATGATCGAATGGTATTACTTAACCGGAATAAGACTAGATCCAGGCCCCGGTTTCAGCACTTCGGATAAGAGCATCGGTTACCTTCATGTTGGCCACTGCATCCTCCAGGGGAGTGGGCACTTCAGTATTATTCAGCACTGCCAGGGAGAACAAATCTCCCTGGATGGTGTACTGATTATAAGCATCGATCAGTATTTCCTCGGTTTTATTTTCATTTTGATGCCATATTCGGCAAGGTTTATCAGGTGGAGTGAAAGGTATTTCAACATCAATCAGCCCTTTTATTCCTAATATAGTAACCCGTTGATAGGGGACCAGCTGGGTGGCACAGGTAAAAGTCGATGTTCCCTTGTCAAAGTTTAGTATTCCCGAGGTAAGACGATCGGTCTGAAATTTCGGATCATATTCCATTATACCGAATACCTGTTGAGGTTCTGCACCAAAGATAAACCGTGACACTGAAAGGCAATAGCACCCGATATCCATCAAAGCTCCTCCACCTATATCAGCTTTGTTCCGGATATTATCTGCATCAACATTGTAGTAGGTAAAGAAGGATTGTATGGACCTGAGGTCCCCGATTTTTCCTTCTTTAATCAGCTCTCGAACTTGCTGCCATTGAGGATGATGACGATACATAAAGGCTTCCATTATTTTTAATTGAGGGTGTTTCCTGGCTTCATCCAGTAGTTCCTGAGCCTCGGCAGCGGTTAAGCCAATAGGCTTCTCACAAAGTACATGCTTACCTGCCTTTAGTGCTTTGAGAGACCAGAACACATGGAGATGGTTGGGTAGGGGGATGTATACAGCCTCAATCTCGGGATCAGCCAGCAGTTCCTCATAGGAACCGTAGGCTCTGGGTATAGACAGCTGTCCAGCCACTTTTTTTGCTTTTTCAATATCCCGGGAGGCAAGGGCAGTTATATCACAGTATTTACCTTTTTGCAGGGCAGGAATCACTTTTTCCACCCCTATTTTGGCTGTACTCATGATACCCCAGCGAATTTTATTTATTTTATTAGTCATTTAAAACTCCTTATCCACTCCGCTGAAAACAGCAGGATAATTGATATTGAATTTTTTTCGGTAGTAATATTTTTGTATACCAAAAACGAAAAGAATTATAGGTATGATTATAGGAAATAGTATACATACTATAATTGCAAGTATTAAAAAAGTGCCTCGTATAGAGAGTAATATGGACTTCTTTTTTTTGGAGACTAAGGCATATATAAAAAAGGGTAATGCTGTACCTGAAGCAATTACGCCTAAATAATCAGAGATTATGACTGCCAGAATGAGGGTTATTATATCGAGAACTATGGCAAACAGCAAGGTGTTTTTCTTGCCCAGAAAAACGCCAATAGTAATTTTGCCAGCCATTTTATCTCCTTTTATATCCAGTATGGTGGAATTTACATATACAGCCGCTACGGCAAAAAAGTAGGGTAAAGTATGTATCCACATGTCTGTTTTAAGTGGGGCTACGGAAATCCATCCCAGGGAAAAAGTAACCATACCATACCCTGCTGAATTCCAGAGTATATCCAGGAATGGTTTTCCTTTACATTCCAGAGGCGGAACCGAATAGGTAATTCCCATTAACAAAGCAATTGCAAAGAAAACAAATATTTGTAATTGCATGAAAA
>CAZKMO010000105.1:0-12762 GCA_964554015.1 uncultured bacterium | reverse complement strand
TCTGCTTTATCATCTCTGAAATACTGAATCATCTGAGCATCTTTACCCTGACGTTCACGAATTTTAATACGTCCATTATTAACATTAAAATAGGTATCGTTCTGAATTTCAGCAGTTTCAAATTTTGCATTAATCTCTTCCAATATATCATCAACTTTATGAGACCACTTAAAACGTGCTTTAATTTCAAGGTTCTTCACTTTCAACTCCTCAAATAATTTTAATATAATAATAAAATATGCATAAAGTTTAATAAAACCAAATTAAAGATATGGCACAGGGTTGGCATAGCAATAGAGACATCCTCCCGGACATTTATTATACCACCCAATATCCCAGCTCTTGGTACAACCGCAGTTTTTTCTTTGCCCGCTGGTCTTCTCCGTGGAAGTCTTATTATTTTGGGGATGAAGCTTATTTAATAAAAATCCATCAATACAATGAGAAATAGGTAAGCCGGGCATACAGCAGGCTGAAATTTTCAGGTCCAATTTCTTGGCTAAATTATAAATCCAAGCAACTTCTTCCTTCCATCGACTCCGGGATAACGATATAGAAGTAATACCACATTTCTCCAATCTTTTCTTTACTTTAGGATAATTTGTCATCCAGCTGATTACCAATTTTTCTATTCCACTTTTTTTAACTTCTGCAGCCACATGAGGAAAATACTGCAGATTGCTAAATTCTGTACCGTCGTCAAATCTAAAATGGACAATGGGATCAAATCGAACCCGAATTCTTTCACTATTACCACACAAATCAACTAAATTCGATAATATACTCAGGGATGACTTTGTGGAGGGAATACCTGGTTCCAACCTTGAATCTCCCATACCAGTAATGGAAAAATGAATAAATATCTGATCATACTTTTTGATGACATTTTTTAAAACAGGATGTTTAAGCAAATTTTCAGCCTTTTTCGTCCAAAAGACCAAGGTGTGCACTTTATGAGGTGGACATTTATTATTTAATAAATCAATAATTTTTTCTGGAAAAAATCCTACCATTTCAATTCGCCTGCTAATAGAAATAACTTTCCGTAAATCACTTTTAGACATATTGCATTTTTTTTATTTCTGATAAACTTGAATAAAATTAATAAAAAAATTAATCAACCCCTGATTGACACAGATTATCACAGATATAAAATAATGTTAATATTAAATTGTTTACTATAAATAATAAAAAGCAAAGAGTATCATAGATTCTGATATCCTTTATACTTCATTAAAATCCATGTAAATCAGTGTAAATCCGTGGTAAAAAAAACTCATCTTACACTATCAATACAAATCAATTTTTATTTTAAGGCTTTGAAACCAATATCCTTTCTATAATAAGCACCATCAAAAGTAATGCCTCCCACCGCCTGATAGGCTTTGTCAATTGCCCTCTTAATAGTATCATCAACTGCAGTTACACCTAATACCCGTCCTCCAGAAGTAACAATATTCTTTCCCTTTTTCTGGGTACCAGCATGAAAAACAATAATCTCATTTTCAGTTTCTATTTGCTCAATCCCCCTAATGACCATTCCTTTCTCGTATTCCCCGGGATATCCTCCAGATGCCATCACTACACAAACCGCTGCTTTATCAATTATATCAAGTGTATATCTACCTATATCATTATTAATCGAAGCCATAAAAAGATCGACAATATCAGAATCAATTAAGGGAATTACAGCCTGTGTTTCCGGGTCACCAAAGCGACAGTTAAACTCAAGAACTTTGGGACCTCGGGAAGTTATAATTAATCCAACATACAACACTCCTTTATATGGTCTTCCCTCCTTATGCATTCCCGCAATTACAGGACTAATAATCTTCTTTTGTACAATAGTAAGCATTCTGTTATCTAAAACAGGTGCCGGAGCATAGGCGCCCATGCCACCTGTATTGGGACCGGTATCACCTTCAAAAATATTTTTATGATCCTGTGAATTGGGCAGTAAAATAAAATCATCCCCATCAGTAACGGCAAGGACGGAAGCCTCTTCTCCTTCCAAATATTCTTCGATAATAACTTTATTCCCGGCATCACCGAATTTTTTATCTTTCATTATCATATCCAGAGCATTATAGGCATCATTTCTATTGAAACAGATTATTACTCCCTTGCCAGCTGCCAGACCATCTGCTTTGATCACAAAAGGTGGTGTTATAGAATGCACTCCTTTTTCTGCCTCTTCATAATCAGTAAACTCTGAATACTCAGCTGTCGGAATATTATACTTTTTCATGATATATTTGGCAAAACTTTTACTGGCTTCGATTTCAGCTCCCTTTTTATCTGGACCAAAAATTATTAAATCCCTCTTATTAAAATAATCAACAATTCCTAAGGCAAGCGGTTTTTCAGGTCCAACCACAGTGAGATCAATTTTCTTCTTTTTAGCAAAATTTACCAATGCTTTAAAATCCGTTACCTCAATATCTACACAATGACAAATATTGGCAATTCCTCCGTTACCAGGGGCACAATAAAGATGATCAACTTTCGGACTCTGTGAGATTTTCCAGGCAAGTGCATGTTCTCTCCCACCACTGCCAATAATCAGTATATTCATATTTCCTCCTCACAATCAATGATCTATTACTAGTTTTTCAGGCTAAAATCGATATTGAAATCTATAAACTTGAAAATCCTGAATTAAACCTGTTATTTAGAAAAATTTCAGCATCTTTGCCTTACTTAAAAAAAGATAAAAAAAGGTTATAATAATCTATAATTACTTCTCTTTCCATAAATTCTTACTCAACATCTCTATCTCATCTCTTAACTCTGCAGCTTGTTCGAACTCTAATTTTCTGGCTGCGGACTTCATTTTTGTCTCCAGGGCGGCAATAAGCTCTTCTTTCTCCACCAAGGTTAATGATTCGATATTTTTTTCTGAAACAGTTCTGGCTTTGCCAGCTTCCGCAATTGAAGTTGAAGATAAAATCTCCTCTGGAGTTTTATATATGGTTTCTGGTGTTATATCATGTTTTATATTAAAATCATCTTGGATTTTACGTCTCCTGGTTGTTTCAGCCCTAATAGAATGTATGGATTTTGTTTCCCTATCTGCATATAACAATACGGTTCCATCAACATTACGAGCTGCTCTGCCTGCTATCTGCATTAAGGAGTGTTCGGACCGCAGGAATCCTTCTTTATCAGCATCTAAAATTGCCACCAAAGATACTTCCGGGAGGTCCAATCCTTCCCGTAATAAATTTATACCAACCAAAACATCAAACTCAGCTAATCGTAATCCCCGGATTATTTTTACTCTTTCTAAGGTTTCAATTTCTGAGTGAAGATATCGCACCCTAATATTGAGTTCACTTAAATAATCAGCCAGATCCTCGGCCATTCTTTTGGTCAAGGTTGTTACCAGTACTCGTTCTTTTTTCTTTACCCTGTCACGAATTTCTCCTATCAGATCATCTATCTGCCCGGCTGTAGGCCGTATGATAATTTTCGGATCCATTAATCCGGTTGGCCTGATAATTTGTTCAACCACTTCACCCCCGGTTTTTTCATATTCGTATTCAGCAGGTGTGGCAGATACAAAAATTACCTGTTTGATCAGGGATTCGAATTCATCGAATTTCAGGGGGCGATTATCAAGTGCGGAAGGAAGCCGAAAGCCATGTTCCACCAGAACTTCTTTACGGGCACGGTCACCATTAAACATACCTCTAATTTGGGGAATAGTCACATGAGACTCATCAATGATTACCAAAAAATCTTGGGGAAAATAATCAATCAAGCAAAAAGGTCTGCTGCCGGGCTGCCGGGCTGCCAAATGACGAGAATAATTTTCTATTCCTGAACAATAGCCAATCTCCTGCATCATTTCAATATCATACTTGGTTCTGGATTCAAGACGCTGTGCTTCCAGTAATTTCCCCTGTGATCTGAAATAAGCAAGACGTTCCTCTAATTCTTTTTCAACACTATCAATTGCAGTCTGCAGCTTAGCTTCTGTAGTAACAAAATGTATAGCAGGATAAACAGCTACTTTCTCTTTCTTTTCCTTAATTTTCCCGCTTACCTGCTCAATAACCGTAATGGATTCAATGGTATCTCCCCACATCTCAACTCTTAAAGGATGCTCATCATAAGCCGGAAATATATCTATAACATCACCCCTGACCCGGAAAGTACCCCGTTTAAAATCGAAATCATTCCTGGCGTAATGTATAGTCACCAATCGTTCCAGAATATCCCGGCGTTTATAGGGTTTATCTTTTTCCAAAAAAAGTAACAGATCACGAAAATCCTGAGGAGATCCTAAGCCATAAATGCAGGAAACCGAAGCCACAATGATTACATCTCTGGTTTCCAAAAGAGAACTTGTAGCTCGTAACCGCAATTTATTAATCTCTTCATTAATGGAAGTATCCTTTTCAATATATGTATCAGTAGTAGGAATATACGCTTCCGGCTGATAATAATCATAATAACTGACAAAATATTCCACTCTATTTTCCGGGAATAAGGAATGGAACTCGCTGTATAATTGGGCAGCAAGTGTTTTATTATGAGATATCACCAGACAGGGCTTTTTTACTTCCTTAATCACATTTGCCATAGTAAAGGTTTTTCCCGATCCGGTTACTCCCAGTAAAGTTTGAAATTTCCTGCCCGCTGATACCCCTTGGCTAAGCTGCCTAATTGCCTCCGGTTGATCTCCGCAGGGTTTATAATTTGAATGTAATGTAAACATTTATACTCATTGTATTATAATTGCTTTCCTGTATAGAAACCTATAGCATATACAAGTCTTTTATCAAATCTATACTCATTTTTTCCTTGTTGATAAGCGGTTTGGGAAGCACGATCATAGTAAAAAATTAATTTTCTGTAATCTTTGACCACTTCAATCACTTTTTCTCTTCCCAGATAATCATTAATCATCGATACCATATTATATCCTAAAACAGAGGCGGGAGGAACTTTGCCCTTGAGCCAATAACTCTCTAACTCATCTTCTTTTATTTCACCTTTTAAGCAATTCTGTAAATCCCTATCTGCTACTATGTACAATTCTGGAAGTCGGTTGTACTGGCTTTCCCAAACTTGGGGATAGTCATACATATAATATTTACTGTTGTCTAAAAAACTTTCTTCAATATTAGTAAAAAAATAAGAGGCTATCCCTAATTTTGCCAGGATCTTTACCAAAAAAATTTTCTCTTCCATATGTATATTTTTATTTATCTCAGCTGCATACTCTTCAAAAGAATCATAAAATGACCAGTGTGTGATTTTATTTATAATCTTTTCATATTCAATATCATCCCTGTCATCTCGAGGTAGATTAAATAAATCAATACCATTTTCCATACCCATAAGAGGAGATTCAATATCACCATAGACATAAAAATAAAATGTGGAATTAATCACTGCATCTTTGGGGAGAAATTCTTTTAGTCTCATTACACTCTTTTCAGCTAAATTATAACCTTTTAAAGTATCAATGTTTTCTAATATTATATCTGGTTCCGCCAGTTTACTTAACCAAATATTTTTCATTCTTCCATAAGCAGTAAAATAACCATCAAAATTATACATCTTCTTTTCCGAAGAGGCATAAAGAGCTTCGATAATTAATTTATAGAAATCCTTCCCCTCCATGCTGGTAAATTTATTTAAATAGCGCAAAGCTGCCCTACACCCTGGAGTGTTAATCACCTTATCTAAAAAAAAATCCTTAACATCAAGATAGTCATTATCTAGTTCTAGTAATTTCAACCATTCCTGTACTTTTAAAGGCATGGAATAATCAATAGTTATCTGATTATTTGGTAATGCCTTCCCTCCTGGGAAGAAACTACATTGGATGAGAAAACAAACAACCAGTAGAAAAAAATATATGAAATAATTTTTATTTATTCTGCACATAAAAATAACTCCTTAAATCAGTTTTAAATGATTATTTAATTATACTTCTGGATACTTCCGTTTGGTATAATAAGCAACATCCGGATATTGTTTATAATTGCGTTTTTGAAAAAATTTCATAGAATCTTTATTCCACCCTTCTATCAAACACGCTACTATTTCAATACCCTTATTTTCCAGCCATTGCTCAGCCTTAATAACTAAGCTGGATGCAACTCCCTTTCTTCTGTACTCTGGTACAACTGCCAGTCTGTTTATCCATCCTTTTCGGGTATCGTGGGTTACCAAAACCGAGCCTATTATCTCTTTACCTGCTATAGCCAGATAGATTATGCATTTATCATCCTTAATCTGATTTTTAAGTTCAACATAAGAATCTCTTCCTTGAGCCTTAAATGCCAGCCCTGATTTTTGATAAAGAGAAATTAAAGACTTATAATCAGAAATGTGAAATTTTTTAATTTTATATTCATTCATGTATTTTTTAAAATATATCTTACTTATAATCAAAAAATTAATATCTTTTTATAAAAAAAGCAAATGAATTCATGTGTACCTTGACTTTAAAAAGTTGAAATAGTATAAAAATAACAATATATTCTCATTAGGATCGTTTATTTTATAAAGTTCCATCAATATACATTAATCGGAGGAATTATGAAATCATATTATGACTGTATATCGATTTTCCTCATTTTATCTATTTTAATGTTTACTAACAATCTCAGCGCCCAGGAAAATACTCTTGGTCTTATTTGCAATTCAAATGAATCATTTAATGGATATATCCTTTTTGCCCCTCTACAAAACACTACCACTTATTTAATAAATCAGAATGGTGAAAAAATAAAAACCTGGCAAAGTGATTTCCTTCCTGGAAATTCTGCCTATCTTTTGGAAAACGGAAATCTATTAAAAACTGCTAATATAAATAATTCCAGATTCACATCCGGTGGTACTGGTGGCAAAATACAGGAGTACAACTGGGATGGTGAGATTGTAAGAGAGTTTACGTATTCCAGTAATATGTACTGTCAGCATCATGATATCGAAGTGATGCCAAACGGACATATACTCATGATTGCCTGGGAGTTTAAAACCAGGCTCCAGGCAATCCAGGCAGGATATGATCCGACTCTGGTCAATGAAGAGGGACTCTTCCCGGATCACATAATTGAAGTGGATACTGCTGATAACATCATCTGGGAATGGCATGTCTGGGACCATCTCATACAGGATTTCGATGCTTCCCGGGACAATGATGGCAATGTAGCTGATCATCCGGAACTCATTGATATTAATTTCATCTCCCAGTTCGGTCCTCACCGAAAAGGAGCAGACTGGAACCATACCAACAGTATTGATTATAATTCAAAATTAGACCAGATTCTCCTAAGTGTACATACATTCAGTGAAATCTGGACAATTGATCATTCCACCACTACTGCTCAGGCTGCCGGACATAGCGGCGGTCAAGGAGGTAAAGGAGGAGACCTCCTCTATCGCTGGGGAAATCCGGCTGCCTATCAGGCTGGTATTCCCGCTGATCAAAAGCTTTTCGGCCAACATGATGCCCAATGGATTGAATCAGATATGCCGGGAGAAGACAATATCCTCATATTTAACAATGGTGTGAACAGACCGGGAAATCAGTTTTCCTCCCTGGTTGAAATAGAAACGCCTCTTTTGCCTGATAATACCTATGAAAAACATCCCGGACAAGCTTTTGGTCCGGACCAGATTTACTGGAGTTTTACAACTGACCCCGACACCAATTTTTATACAGATCATATCTCCGGTTGTCAACGACTAGTCAACGGGAATACTCTTATCTGCGATGGAACCCATGGCACTATTTCTGAAATCTCTACAGGAGGTGATACTGTCTGGCAGTATATTAATCCGGTTACTGCTGCCGGCCCTCTTTATCAGGGAGATGCTGTTTTTTCCGGTGCCAATCAGTTGTTCCGAGCTTATGGTTATGACACCAGCTATGCAGTTTTTACCGGTAAAAATTTTTACTCCCGGGGTCCGATTGAAGAGTATGATTCTCCATTTCCTGCTACTGATATCCTCACTCATATCCCTTCTCCGGTAGGAGGAGAAAGAGGCCTTTTTCTTCGTATTACTCCCCCGCAATCACCTCGTTTCCCGGAAGGAGCTCCAGTAGTAATTTCCATGCCTGGTGGTTTTCATGAAGATGGAATAAGTGACCGGGAAACCGATCTCTATAAACATGGTTTTATAGAAATCAGATTTAATTTTCCCGGTGCCGGACAGTATCCTTACAGCAGTGACGGAGAGTATGACTATCGAGGGCCTCTGAGTCTGCAGGCTGTAAGGGATATCATCTTATTTTCCCAGGAATCAAAGACCAATGTAGGCGATTCCACCCTTAGTCAGCTAATTGAACCCATTAATCCTTTAACCGACAATATCGGACTTGTTGGTTGGTCTAATGGTGGTAATACCAATATTTGTATTGCCGGAGAACATGGAGAAGATATTCCCGGACTGGCCTGGATACTGAACTGGGAATCTCCGGTAGGTGACGGAATGCCCCAGGCAGAAGCAGGAGCTAAAAGTGAGGGGAATTTACGCCCCTTGAACTCAGGAGTAAATCCGGCGTATGATCCTTCCACCGGAACCTGGGATTTTTCCCATCTTGCTTTTGACCATCTAATTCGGATTCCAATATTGATGGCAACGGATAGTCAGGTAATGGGAGGATTGTATATTGATGAGAATCAGAACGGTTCGGTTGATCCGGGTATGGATTTTATTTTCTATCCCATGGTTTTTAATCTTAATGGTACCTATCAATCATTCTACTCGGAGCGAGTGCGAAGAGCTGCTGATTCTTTACAGGTTTTCCCAGCTACTCTTCCGGAACATATCGCCTCTCTGGCAGAAACTCAAAACTTCTGGCACTGGCGTAATGGAGAGTACTGGATTGATTCCACCATTCAAAAAAATCCCCAGCTCATGTTTATGATTGTGGCCAGCGATACTGATCATGTGCAGGAATCACCGGATCATCCTCATGTGATTATCCAATACGAAGCCTTTATAGATGCAGGTTGTAGGTTTGTACGGCTTAATCCGGACAGATCGTATGTTGAAGATTATCTGAATCAGTCCTATCCAACGGCAGTGGATAATACAGCAATGATTGAATTACAAAGAGAAAATATGGGAAATATGGTTGAACCGGGTAATTCCAGAAATAATTTTTTCAACCAAGTAACTGTAGCAGCAGCCGGAGCTTGTGAACTGGCTGATCGTACCTATTATGATAATGTAGATCCCCAGTTGGATACGCCCCTTTCGGGTATTGAAACCTTGATAGAACCGGAACAACAAGTTTTTTATCTACAAAACTCACCAAATCCATTTAATTCTTCCACTACTGTATGGTTTACCATTCCCAAAGCCAGTATGATTAATATAGAAGTATTTAATATGCGGGGGCAGAAAGTAACAACTATTTTTAAAGGAAGAAAAAATAGCGGAACCCATTCGGTGCAGTGGAAAGCACTGTATCAGCCCAGTGGTATATACTTTTTATGTTTAAAATCTGAGGATAGGATTAAAACCTGTAAATGTCTGTTGTTAAAATAATTATTGAATATATGTAATGCACTTATTCTTTGCTTGATATTATTTTCATATTTAATTATTATTAATCAAGAACTATTTATATTTTCCTAACTTTATATTGATTAAAAGCGAATCAAATTGGATCTACCATTGTATTAATGATTGTTTCAATTATTAGAGGAGGTGAAATTATGAGAAGAAAAGCAAAATTTTTCCTTATACTGTTTATCAACAGCATAGTTTTTATGGTTAATCCCTTGCTGGTTTCTGCTGAATGGGTTATGGCACTTGAACACACCCATCACTGGGCCAGAGGGAATGCGGTCACTTTATCAGCAATTTGTACAGCTGATTTGAATCATGATGGAAGAGTTGAAATTGTATCCATTGGTACTACGGAAGAATCTGGCATATATCACGCAGAACTGCGAGTTGCCAATTGGGATGGCAGTACATACACACTACCTGCACAAGAACGATGGATGATTGATGGTGAAGCAACCAATGGACGTCAAGTATATTGTGGTGACTTAAATGGTGACGGAACATCAGAAATTTTAACAGCTGCTATCAGTGATCAACTGGAACTGAAGCTATGGCGATTTGATGTAACTTCAGGATCATTAACAGTTGAAGCTGTCGAAACTTGGGAAACATCCGATGTGCGTTCTATGGCTGTTGGAGACATTGATGAAGACGGATTAATAGAGATTGTGACTGGCGAAAGACAATCTGGTCGTAACAGATTTCAAATCAGGATTGTTCAATTTAATGGATCGAATTTTAGTGATGAGTATATTGAAAACTGGCAGGTTGAGGGTGTTGGGGGAACTGTGCATGGATTGGCTGTGGGTGATGTTGATGCTGATGGCGAAACTGAAATTGTAACAGCAGTAACTGCCAATAATCAAATCCATGTGCGAATTGAGTATTGGAATGGTTCCGATATGAACCTGGAAACATCTGATCAATGGTATACATTAGACCGAAGCAATGCCATGGAAGTATCCTTAGGAAATCTAGATGATGATCCTTTCTTGGAAATTGCAGTTGCCGGTACTGCTAGAAATATGAGTGATACTAGTCACCCGTTATTCGGATGTCTTAGTATTTGGCAATGGGATCTGACCGAGCTGCGAATTGAGGCTCAAAACACTTGGCAAAGTACATTAGGGAATGTAGAATTTTTTGGTTGTCATGTGGCTAATATAAATTCCGATGATTTAGATGAAATTATTATAGTAGGTCCATTGCATGAAGATCCAGCTAAGAATATTTTAAGGGTGTATAACTTAGATGGTCTGATTTTGAATGCTATGTTTAGTGAAGAGTGGATTTCAGAAGAAATGCGAAACTGTTTTCCCTATACGGTGCATGCTGCAAATGTGGACAGAGATTCTCATGTTGAAATCATAACAGGTGGACGAGCTGTAAATTTAGATGGTGAATACAATCATGAAATGACTATTTGGAGTGTCTGGATGCAAGTGCGTGCTCCGGGTTGGCTCAGTTGGTTAGAGAATATTCTGGGTTTTAGAGGATGGCCCCTCTACCTGAGAGCCCGAGACTTAATTCCCATGCCCTGGCCTATTGTTATCTACACATTTGTCTTTATTAGTCTGGTAATAGTTGTTTCATGGGGAATGATACGATTAATCAGGTTGATTCGTAAACCAATCTCAAAAACACCTGTTAAACACTGATTATAGGAATATAATTTCATAAAATTTAAAACCTTGAACAAGGGCTGACATAAATGACCAACTTCCCTTTTTCAATTTCATCCTAAGCCATTTGAAAAGGACAGTAATTTCCTAAAGAACAGGGAATTTACTGTCCTTATTCTATTTTTCCGTAATTATAATAATGTTGATGATTGTCCAGAAATGGAATTTTCCTTTACATGCATAAGGAAAAGCTAAATAAAATTATTATAAAAATATAATCTGATTATATAAATATTTCTCACTCTACGGCAAGCGAGGTGTTGGTTTCAAAATCATAGAGGGTTTTACGTCTTAAATCAGCCAGGGCCAGTTTATACTGAGTATACGCATCCAGGTAAGACATCAGAGAACTATTTAACTGGTCACTTACCCTGGCCAGTTCGGTAGTAGTTATATCTCCGTTCTCAAATCGTTTCATATTAATGTCAAAAGATTTCTGACTCACTTCTTTACTCTTCTCCAGCATTTTCACTCTGTCATAGGCTTCGTAGTAACTGCGGATAACATCCTTAACTTCACGCTCAATAGTAATATACTGATCCTCCAAATCCATTTCATCTCTTTCCAATTGAATTTCTGCTGCCTTCACCTGGGCTCGGTTTCTCCCCCAATCCCAGATAGGTATTTCCAAATTAAAGGTTACACCCCGGTTCGGGGTCTGTTTTAAAACCTCCCAACTGGATTCAATCAAATCCACGGTGTTGGTTCCCCAGGGCAGTTCTTCTTCTGAAAATCCGGAAAGTTTGTAATATCCGGTAAGACTTCCATTTATGGATACCCTGGCATCAGTCTGTTGTATGGTAATCTTCTGATTCTCAATATCGATTTCTTTTTCCACAATTTCACTTCTGTTCTGCCGGGCATAAGTAATTGCCTTCTCAATATTAATATCAATTTTATTAACGGCAAGATCTGCTTTTAAATCAATTTTCTGGTCAAGCGGTAATCCTACCAGCTGCTTAAAAGCAGCCATTTGCTCTTCCATTCTCCCCTGTGATGATTTCAGGGAATTACGAGCCTGAATCAGATCAACCTCAGCCTGCATGGCATCCACTTCCGCAATCAGTCCTGATTTAAACTTTTTTTCCGTAGTCTCATAAATATTTTGCTGGCGCTCTACATCCTGCTTATTTACCTCCACTTCTTGTATGGTGCTATACAAACTAAAAAACTGCTGCGTAATTACATATATAAGATTAAGTTCGGAGCGGGTAAACACTTTCTTCTGTTTTCTATAGTCTAGTCTTGCCTGGCGAAGTTCCAGGGCAACATTATTTATGGTAAACAAAGGTTTATTAACAATTAAACTGATCTTACTGAAAAAACGGTTGGATTTATCATACGCATTCGGGTCACTGATCTTCGGGGTCCAGGAATTCAATTGATAAGCTTCACCCTGTAAAGTTAAATCACCTCCTCCGAAGGGTATCCAGGGCATGGGTTGAGTAATATCCAAAACTCCTCTCATCTGAAAACTTCCCTGCTGTTTGGGAATGGGATTACCTTCAACCTGGGGGATTAATTCAAATCCTTC
>CAZKMO010000104.1:0-12790 GCA_964554015.1 uncultured bacterium | reverse complement strand
TTTCAGCTTCATGAGATTCAATTTTTTGATGGAGAGCTTCGTTTATATTTTTTAATAAATCAGTTTCCTCCTGGTTTTGGGTAAGAAAATTATCTTTTAAATTTTTAAGTTGTTTTTCCGCTTTTTTCCGGGCATCTATTAAGGTTTTAATATAGATACTGAACAATACCAGAATACATACAGCCAGAATTCTCATGAAAAATTGTTTTGCACTGGGAAGAAAGATTTGGGATAGTATGTTATTAAAATTTATAACTTCAGCATCGCGGAAAGATTCCAGAATCCAATATAATGCCCCAAAACCAAGACTTATCCATATATGTTTTACATTCGTAAGAATTTCTCCGAGCTCAATTTTTTGCGCAGTTGCTTTATTTTTTAAGGATTGCACATAAGCACTAAACAATAAAATAATAAACACTATAAGCAGCCGCATCCAGATAGTTATGGTATCCGGGATAAAAAATCTTTCCACAAAAGTGCCTTTTTGAAATGCAACAACATCCCTTATGGATTCCAATGTCCAGTAAAAAAAGGAAAATAATACTCCCAGCCAGATAAAATTTACTTTAATCGATAGGCTGATACTATTTTTTGTTTTTTCCATTAGATCCTCTGGAATTTAATTAACAGATATATATAAAATAAATATTATTAATAATAAATAAATATAGAAATCAAAAAAATGAAATGCAAGTAAAATTTATATTTTTTTTGCTATAAATAAATTAATTTTGTATTTTAAAAAAGTTAAGTTTTAATTTATATATAAATACAATTCGGATTAAGGGTTAGCGAGGAAGGAGAAAATTATGACTAATGTGGTCTTTGGCTGGTATGATGCTTTAATTTTTCTTGCTTTTTTTAGTGTTATAGTGATCTTCAGTATGTATAAAAGCCGTAAGGAAAAAACCGGAGAAGATTATTTTCTGGCAGGAAGAGGATTAATATGGCCTTTAATAGGATTGTCAATGATAGCCGCTAACATATCCACTGAGCAGTTTGTAGGTATGTCCGGACAGGGGGCAGGTTCAGCGGGGATGGCCATTGCAAGTTATGAATGGATGGCAGCCATAACCATGGTCATTGTTGCATTATTTTTTTTACCTCATTTTCTCAGGGCAGGAATTTATACATTTCCTGAATTCCTGGAATACAGGTACTCTCCCATAGCTAGAAATTTGATGGCTTTTTATACCGTACTTATTTATGTGTTTGTATTGGTGGCATCAGTACTGTATTCGGGAGGGTTGACCATTAAAACCTTGTTTGCAGGCACTTCTCCCTTTGGAATAGAGGTAACTTTAACCAATTCTGTCTGGCTGGTAGGAATAATTGCAGCGGTTTATACAGTATGGGGAGGATTGAAAGGTATAGCCTGGGCAGATCTGTTTTTTGGTTCCAGTCTGATTTTGGGGGGGATAATTACACTGGTTATTGGCTTAGGGGAAGCAGGGGGTGTATCCCATTTCCTAGCCAGCAATGAGGATAAACTACATATGATTCTGCCTGCTGACCACCCGGTTCTTCCCTGGACTGCGCTGGTATTCGGATTATGGCTGCCTAATTTTTATTACTGGAGTGTCAATCAGTTTATAACCCAGAGAACCCTGGCAGCTAAAAGTCTGAAAGAAGGACAATTAGGAGTAATATTTGCATCTTTTCTCAAACTCCTTACTCCCTTTATAATTGTTATTCCCGGAATTATAGCCTGGCAACTTTTCAGGGCAGAGATGACCGCCCCAGATGCAACCACTGATGCTGCTTTACCGTTAATAATCAGAAATTTAATACCCGGAGGGCTGCGGGGATTTATTTTTGCAGCTATTGGGGGAGCAGTAATGAGTTCTCTGGCTTCCATGTTGAATTCAGCCTCCACTATTTTCACTATGGATGTTTTTAAGCGGTTTATAAATAAGAATCCTTCTCAGAAAACCATAGTAACTACCGGGAGAATTTCTACTTTGTTATTTCTTTTAGTTGGCTGTTTTATTGCTCCCAGACTGGACAGTCCTGCCTTAAAGGGAATTTTCACCTATATTCAGGAGTTTCAGGGCTTTATTTCCCCCGGAATCCTGGCTGCATTTGCCTTTGGTTTGATAGTTAAAAGAGCTCCTAAACAGGCGGGAGTGGTTGCATTGGTATTGAATCCAATTATTTATGGTTTACTGTTAATTTTCTGTGGTACCTTGCCCTATTTTGAAGAAATAGGGCTAACCCTGGTTAAAATTGCCTTTCTAAACAGGATGGCCATTACTTTTATAATTATAATTTTGGTTATGGTGATTATTACTCTTATAAAACCTTTGGAAAAACCGGTGGTTATGCCCGAAAGAAAAGATTTTGACATGAAAACCAGTAAGCTGGTAAAGCAATTAGGAGTACTGGTTATTACCGTGGTAATAATTCTATATATTATTTTCTGGTAGTTTAACTAAATGAATACTGGTAGGCAAGAAAAATCAGGTAGTGTTGACATAGTAATAACTGATTTGGATGGCACCTTACTTGATTCTCATTGCACTGTCCGAAAACAGGACCGTCGTATTTTTAATAAACTAAAGTCAAGGAGAATTTATTCGGTGATTGCTACGGGGAGATCTTTTTTTTCTTTGAAGAAAGTTCTTCCCCTGCATTTCCCCCTGGATTATCTGATATTTTCCTGCGGCGCTGGAATAATGGAATGGCCAAGCAAAGAAATAATCTTTTCCAGTCAGCTGGAGCCTCCTCAGGTGGCAGCCATAGGTAATAAGTTGATTGCTATGGATCTTGATTTCATGGTACAATGCCCTATTCCGGATAATCATAAGTTCTCTTTTTACCATAGCGGCAGAGAAAATCCTGATTTTTTCAGGAGAATTGAACTTTATCAGGGATTTGCTGAACCACTTACCGGAAATCTGGAGGATTTTGGTCCGGCTTCGCAGATTATAGTTATTTCAGCTGATGGTGAATATATCCTTCCTCAAATTAAAGCCAGTATAAAAGGGATTAATATTGTGCAGACTACTTCTCCCCTTGACCATAAAACCAATTGGATTGAGATATTGTCTCCGGGAATATCCAAAGCCCAGGCAGCCAGCTGGCTTTGTGACAGACTGGGGATATCGCAGTCCAGATCACTGGCTGTGGGCAATGATTATAATGATTTGCATCTTTTAAAATGGGCAGGCATTTCTTTTGTAGTGGAAAATGCTCCTGAGGAAATTAAAAGACAGTTTAATATTACCAGTTCCAATGATAAGAATGGGTTTTCTCAAGCCGTAAAAAAAGTTTTAGATATTTAAATAAAGGGGGTATACCATGTTTTGCTATAATTGTGGGACAGAACTTGAAATATCGGAAAGAATTTCCAGAGAACAGAAGTGCACCAGTTGTGGAGTGCCTTTGCATTGTTGTAAAAATTGTAAATTTTTTAAGGAAGATGCCTACCATCAATGCCGGGAACCGCAGGCTGAATTTGTCAAGGAGAAAGCTTCGGCAAATTTCTGTTCCTATTTTATTCCATCGGAAAGAAAATTTGATTTTCAAAATAAAAGAGCAAAAGAAGCCCGCAAAAAATTAGATAAACTTTTTGGAGAGGGTGATTGATTTTTTTTGCCTATGAGGAATTGAAATTAGTTAGGGAATAGGAAATAGTGAATAGTGAATAGGAATAGTAGTGAAGGATAAATATTAAAGATTAGTTCAATTATTTATTACCTATTCCCTCTTCACTAAAAAAGCAAGGAGTTACGGTATGAAAACAAAACAATTTGGATTGATTTTATTACTGGCGTTTTATTCTTTTCTATCTGCTGAGGAAGCACGGCTTTTACGACAACCTCATATCTGTCAGGATGAGGTTGTTTTTGTTTACGGAGGTGATCTCTGGAAAGTATCTTCCCAGGGGGGGGAAGCAAAACAGCTTACTACTTTTAAGGGGCTGGAGCTATTTCCCAGATTTTCTCCGGACGGCAGACAGATAGCTTTTTCCGGCATGTATTCAGGCAACCGGCAGATTTATGTGATGCCTTCCCAGGGAGGTGAACCCCGGCAATTAACCTTTTATCCGGATGTGGGGGAGATGCCCCCTCGAGGAGGCTGGGATAATATTCCCATAGACTGGACTCCGGACGGTGAAAAGATACTGTTTCGCTCCAATCGAACCCCCTTCGGGAAACGGGTGAGTAAATATTTTTTTATTGCTGCTTCTGGTGAGGGTTTGGAAACTGCTCTGCAGCTTCCAGAAGGCGGACCGGCCTGTTTATCACCTGATGGCAGTAAGATTGCCTATAGTATTATGTCCAGGGAGTTCAGAACTTGGAAACGGTACAAAGCCGGCAGAGCCCAGGATATCTACATCTATGATTTAAAGAAAAACAAGATTCAAAAAATTACCCAGTATCCGGGTACAGATAGTTTTCCTCTTTGGATTGATGATCAGATTTATTTTATATCCGATCGGGAAGGGATTGATTCCCCAGAACCGGAAATCCTAAATATTTTCAAGTATGATATTAATACAGAATTGATCACTCAGGTTACTGATTTCACTGAATATGATTGTCTCTGGCCCAGCAGGGGAAAGAAAAACATTATTTTTGAGAATGGCGGATATATCTATATATTGGATACCACTACGGACGAGGTAAAAAAGCTTTTCATTACCATTACCAGTGATCTGTCCCTTAAAAGACCGGTATATAAAAATATAGCCGATAATATAGAAAGCTTTGCTGCCTCACCTTCAGCAAACCGTATTCTTTTTTCTGCTCGGGGTGAAATTTTTTCTGTGCCTAAACAATATGGGGACATACGAAATATAACGCAGACACCGGGAACAAGGGAATTCAATATTGACTGGTCTGCAGACGGTAAATATATTTCCTATTTTTCGGAAAAGTCGGGTGACTATGAGTTATTTATGAAAAAGTATCAGGATCAGGAAGAAGAAATTCAACTCACTCAGAATTCGGAATGCTGGATTACTGGTTATAGGTGGTCACCGGATAGTAAAAATATTCTGGTTTCGGATAAGAAATTACGTTTGAGAATGGTTAATGTCGCTTCCCTGGAAACCATTGTGATCGATAAGGCTGATTATTCCACTATGGATGATTATGCTTGGTCTCCGGACAACCGATGGATCGCTTATACCAAAAATAATGAAAACTATTTAGGTTCGATCTGGCTGTATTCTCTGGAAGATAAAAGGAAAATGCAATTAACTGATGGGAGCAGAGATGATTACAGTCCGATATTCGGTCGCAAGGGAGATTTTATTTATTTTATTTCCCGCAGAGACTATAACTGGGATGAACGCGATTTTGAGGCAAAACTCTATGTAGGTACTTTGCGTTTTGATATGGAAAATCCTTTTACTCCCCGAAGTGATGAGCTGGCAGTAACAGAGGAAGAAAAGAGTGAAAAGGAAAAAAATCTTGTAATCGATATTGATGTAAAATGTTTTAGGGATCGAATTAAAGCCTTACCGGTTAAAACCGGGCGCTATAGAAATTTGCAGGCAGTGGAAGGCGGTGTTATTTATCTCCGGGATGGCGATCTCTATACTTTTGATATGGAAAAAAGAGAAGAATCTTTAATTATGTCTAAGGTAAATGCTTTTAATCTTAGTTCTGACGGAAAAAATATTGTGTACCAAAGCGATAAAACCTATGGCATTATTCCGGTTCAACCCGACCAGAAACCGGAAACCGGAAAGCTTGATTTGCAAAATCTGGTTTTGAAGATTGATCCTACCGTAGAATACGATCAGATTTACAGGGATGCCTGGAGAATAATGCGGGATTGGTTTTATGATCCAGGTATGCACGGAGTAGACTGGTATAAGATGTATGATAAGTATTCTGTTCTGGTACCGCATGCTGTTCTTCGTTCCGACCTTGATTATATTATCGGTGAACTTATCGGGGAACTCAATGCCGGTCACTGCTATGTATTTGCTGGTGATAATATGGAAGTGGACAGGGTAAAGGTAGGCCTGTTGGGATGTGAATTGGTGAGTGGGAGTGAATTTTATAAAATTAGTAATATTTTTCCGGGGAGAAACTGGAATCAGGATTTACGTTCTCCCCTGACCGAATCCGGCATATATGTCCGGGAGGGGGAATATCTTATTAGCATTGATGATCAGGTTATACAGACAGATGATAATCCTTATAAATATCTGGAAAATAAAGTTGACCGAACTGTTGAACTAAGATTAAATATCAACCCATCTGTGGAAGGATCCAGAGTGGTTAAAATAAGACCTGTGGAATCTGAATTGGGACTTCGCCATTTGCAATGGGTAGAGAAGAATCAGGCACTTGTGGACAGCCTTTCCGGGGGTAAAATTGGATATATTTATGTTCCCAATACTTCTTTCGAGGGTTTTGAGTCCTTTTATAAAGGCTGGCAGGAGCAGTTTGTAAAGGATGGACTCATTATTGATGAGAGATATAACGGAGGCGGATCAATACCTGCACCCATGGTTTTTGATATGTCTCATCCGGTGCTGAATTACTGGGCTCGCAGAAATCTTCCTCTTTTCTCAACGCCGCTGAGAGCGCATGAAGGGCCCAAAATAATGTTGATTAATGGTCGGTCATCTTCAGGTGGTGATGCTTTTCCTGCTTATTTTCGTAAAATGGGATTGGGGCCCCTTATGGGCAAGACCACCTGGGGAGGTTTGATCGGCTATAGTTACAGTCCGCGATTTATTGACGGTGGAGGGATGGCTGTTCCTTCATTCGGTTATGTTAACACGGAAGGAGAGTGGGATGTAGAGTATTACGGAGTGGAACCGGATATGGAAGTTTTTGATGATCCCAGTTTACTACAGGCAGGACGGGAACCCGTGCTGGAAAAAGCAGTGCAGTATATTCTGGAACAGTTAGAGGAGAACCCTCCCCAGGAAGTGAAGAAACCGGAAGGGCCGGACCGGAGTTGAAAGATAAAAGACAAAAGAAAAAAGACAAAAGATAAAACAAAAAAAAGGAAAAAAGGAGAAGGAAGAAGGGAGGGTATAGGGTATAAGGTATATGGTTTTGCATTAAGAATTGAATATATCATTAGCAACCAACAAGATTAACAGGACGAACAAATTACAATGAAACATGAATAATGCATAATGGTTATATGCAGTTTGGCCACGGATTATCACGCATTTTACTATTAATCTGTGTTTAATTCGTATTCACCAGGTAAAATATACTCAAGATTTATATTTTGAAATAAGTTTATCCTGCAGGATGAATCCCTGACTCTTTATTTTTTTTCAGATATGGAATGATATTACCCAATCTGTCAGTCTGAGTTCATCGAAAACTGACAGGATTTTTTTTCTTTTTCTCCATATTCCTTTTCTCCCTTCTCCCTTCTCCATTATTTAATCATTCCATTATTCCATCATTCCAACTTTCCCTTCTTTATCCTTAGTTATTTTACCCTCTGTTTTCTCTATTTTAAGTTTGTATCTATTGACAGGAAAAAATTACCGGTCTTGGTACAAATTTACATATATTTTTTAACATTTTTCCCCTTTTTCAGCATATTTAATCTAAAAATAAACACAGATTCAGTTGGTATGGATATTGCCTGTTGTAAATTGTTAGTTTTATTAAAAAAGCAATGCATTTTTCTAATATGAATATTGCTTTTTTTTATGAATTTAGTAATAATCAAATGTGATCCACTCTTTAAGGGTATGGATTCATATTAATCTATTTAATTTTAAAGGAGGATCTCATGAAATTCAAATTAGTTACCATATTTCTCGTTTTGATCCTATTCTCCGGCGGATTTGGGCAAAATCTGCAAAAATCAATAAACGCAGACCAACAACAGATTGTTCCGTCATCATCCTTTCAAATCAGTGAGGATGACAATGGAGATAGTAGAAATACACAGAATGCTTCTGTGGTAGTTGCAAGCGCTATTTCCGGACATGTTTATGAAACTGACGGCTCTACTCCCATAGCCAATACCCTGGTTCGTATCTATGATACCAGCTGGAACCAGGTGGGGTATATTGATTATACTAACTCAAGTGGATATTTTATTGTGGCTGTCCCCGGAGCAGGGAATTACTATGCCTATGCCAGCGGGGAGGTACAAAGCAAGGGTAGTGCCTATTTTGAAGAATACTATTTGAATGCGGAAACCAAAGCGGAAGCCGATCAGATTGCAGTAGCTGATTCCGATACCGTGAGTATAAATTTCACCCTAGCCCGGAAAGGATCTATAGCAGGAAGGGTTTGTAAAAGTGACGGCACCACTCCCATTGCCAATACCATGGTTAATATTTACAACAGTTCCTGGGAAGGTGTTAACGGAGCTTCTACTAATGCCAGTGGATACTATACTGTTTACGGCCTGTTAGCCGGTGATTACTATGTGGAGTCAACCGGATATATAACGGGTGAAGGTGAGTTTTATATACCGGAATATTGGAATAATGCTTCCACTAAAGCAGGAGCAACTTCCGTATCAGTTTCCCCACCCAATACCGTAGAAAACATAAATTTTGCCATGACCACCGGAATGCATATTCATGTTTATTCCGATCCTGAATGCGCCGGTTGGACTACCATTTCTCCGCAAAAATTGGTGTATGAACCCAACGAAAGTGTGGAATTGCATGCCACGGTCAGCGAGACCTATCCTGACTACCGGTTTGACCACTGGGGTGGTGATCACAGTGGTACGGACAATCCCACCACAGTTATGCTGGATTCGGATAAAGATGTCACTGCTTATTTTGTGGAAACCTCCGGTGTTACTTATAATTTGAATGTCACGATAAGTCCGAGCGGAGCTGGCAGCATCATAAAAAATCCTGACGCAGCCCAATATGACAGCGCTTCCGTAGTAGATTTAACTGCTGATCCGGCAGCGGGCTGGACTTTCAAGGAGTGGAGCGGAGATGCATCCGGATCCGAAAATCCGATCGATATCGTGATGAATTTCGATAAAGATATTACCGGTAACTTCGGGCATTGGTTGCAAACACTCAGCTATCCCACAGAAGGTGGGACAGTATCATTAAATCCGGATAAAGAAGTGTATGATCATAATGAGGTGGTGAACATCAGTGCCGAACCTGCGGAAGGATATTATTTTAAATTTTGGGAAGGAGGAGGTATTGCTGAACCGGACAGTGCCAATACAACTATTACCATGGATGAAAGCCGGACTATCACCGCAAAATTTCAGGAGATTGTGACCGAAACAGTGACTTTGACCATGCGGAAAGAACCTGAAGCCGGAGGAACTATTGATCCTCCTCCCGGAACCTATACCTATAATAAAGGGGATACGATAGACATATCGGCAACTGCAGCAGAAGGATATCGCTTTAAGAAATGGGAGTGCAGTGTGGAAGATCCCTATGATCCCACCACTGTTGTGTATATGAATTATGACGAGACAGTCACTGCAATTTTTGAATCGGACAGTGTAACCTTACATCTTAAAGTGTACCCGGAGAAAGGGGGAACTACCAATCCTCCTCCGGGAATCTACACCTATGAAAGAGATGATACTGTGGATATCGAAGCATTCCCGGCCGAAGGATACAGATTTGTGAAATGGGAGTGCAATGTGGAGGATCCTTATGATCCTTCCACGGTGGTTTATTTACCTGAGAATGAAACCGTGACTGCCAGATTTGAATTAATTACTTATAAGCTCATCATTAGTGTTGATCCTGAAGAGGGAGGAACCACTGAACCGACTGTAGGAACGCATGAGTATGAACCAGGTACAGTGGTTCAGGTTAAGGCCATTCCCGAGGAAGGATACGAGTTTGTTAATTGGACCGGCCCGGTATCTGAACCTGATAGTCAAACTACCAGTATAACCATGGACGGCAAAAGATCAATAACTGCAAATTTTCAGAAAATTGGTTATACCTTAACCTTACAGGTTCACCCCCAGGCAGGAGGCACTACTGATCCTGATCCTGGAACCTATACCTATTCAGCCGGGGAAATAGTGGAATTGACAGCTATACCCAATCAAGGGTATCGGTTTACCGGATGGTCTGGAGAGGTAAGTGATAAGGATAGCATACATACTACTGTATTGGTTAACACCAATAAAACAGTTACGGCTGGTTTTGATTTTATTGATACTATCCCTCCCGAATTGAACAACTGTCATCCCTGCCCTCATGCCAAAGCAGTTCCCCGGAATACAAATGTAAAATTTAAACTGTATGATCAAAAAAGCGGTCTCAATTCTAATACGCTTAATGTCTGGATTAATGATGTGCAGATTATCAAAGAGGGTCTAAATCAGAAAGGAGATGAAGTTGACCTTGTACATAATGCTCATATCCTTAAGGTAACCTACAAGCCTGCTGAATCATTTGAGAATGGCACTACGGTATCTGTATTAGTTTCCTGTTCAGATAATGCCCCAGCAGCCAATCACATAGACAGTACCTACAGTTTTATGGTAGGGACAGCCTCTATTAATAAAACGGTAAAGAATTCTGTAGATGAAAAAGGTGGTTCTGTAGTGGATACTACCTCCAACATTACAATCCAGGTACCTCCTCAAGCTGTAGATGATACCACCGAAATCACTATTGATCATATTGAGGATGCCCCTACCTTGCCTGAAGATGTTTCCGGAATTGCCACTCCCTACCATTTTGGCCCTGACGGTTTTGAATTTAAGGTTCCAGTAGTGATATGCATACCCTATACCCAAGCCATGCTGGACAGTGCGGGAATTACCGATCCTATGAAACTGAACCTTTATTATTTTCATTCCTTAACCGGTGAATGGACAAAACTGAATATTGATAGTGTTAATACTGGTCAAAAAATTCTTTATATAACCGTGGACCAGTTTTGTTATTTTAATCTGGTGAAAGAGAAGACTCAAACGGCTGTTGATGATCAAGTGATTAATGAGAGTAATAATCCTGATGATTTCTATCGGTTAGAAAACTACCCCAATCCCTTTAATCCGGAAACACATATTCAATTTTCAATTCAAAATGCTGGTTATGTTATTCTTAGTGTTTATAACATGAAAGGGAATTTGATTAGAATTTTGGTGGACGAACCTAAGCAAAAGGGTGAATATGATATTATCTGGGATGGAATGGATCATAATAATCATCAGGTTTCTACCGGTATATATGTGGTAAGAATGAAAGTAGGAAATCAAATATTGATTAGAAAGGTAACCCTGCTGAAATAAATTTTAACTAATTACTGGCTTCTGGTTTTATGGTTAAGAATAACCAGAAGCCAGTAATTTAATATGGAGTAGTCATTTAAAAGCCTTAATTATTTCCCTCCTTTATTTTACAATTACTATTCACCTCTTTATTTTTTTAGACATTTTTCAATACATTTTTATAACAACCGGAAAATTATTAGGGTGGTTTTTAGCCTTGCTTGTGCAATTTTTTACTTGCTTGATAGATTATTTTATATTATTTTTAACAAGTTCAATTTCTATAACACATGAGTTAATTTTGAATAATTTAAATAAAAAAAGTGAAATAAATAGTATAATCGAAAAAGCATTGCAAGGAGATGAGAATGCCTATACGAAACTTTTACAACGGTATAAGAACGGAATATTCAAAATGATTTATCAAATGATAAAGAATAAAGAAGAAACGGAAGATATTGTACAAGAGACTTTTATAAAAGCTTTTAATTCCCTGCATAGCTATAATAATAAATTTGCCTTTTCCACCTGGCTGTATAAAATTGCCTATAATCATTGTATTGACACACTTAGGAAGAAGAAATTAAAAACCCAATCTTTGGATAAACCTATTGAATTAAAGGAAGGGAGTGTAAAATTTCAGATTAAAGATGAACGGTATAATCCGGAAAGTTCAGTTATTTTAGATGAGAAAAAAAATAATATTGATATTACTATAAAATCATTACCAGCGAAGTATAAGAAAGTAATACTCTACAGACATAATCTTGATAAATCTTATCAGGAGATAAGTGAAGAATTGAAAATTCCCATAGGAACTGTGAAAGCGCGGATTTTCAGAGCCCGGGAATTATTAAAAAAAAAATTAAAAGAAGAGCACTATCTCTGAAAAAAAATTTGTATTTCCAATTCAGTTAACTTTTTTCCGGATTTATAGAATGAAGTTTTTCTTTAATAATAGCAGCAAACAGAGGTATCATAATCTCATGATGGCCGGTTATTTTATAACTTTTACCACCTTCAGAAATCGGTCTATTTAGTACATTTTCATTAACCCGGTAATGATCTAGCATATCAAAACAAGCAGTGGTGAAATCCTTTACCTTTCCTTTGATATTTCTGGCTACGCTTAAAGCCTTAACAAAAACCTCAGGTAAAACAACCGCAGATCCAAATAATAAAACCACACTTTTTTTATCAAGCTGGGAGACCAAATGTGCTAAGATACGGAAATCCCGCATACTTACCTCTCCGATAGCACTTCCTTTCGCAGAAGAATGCTGATGAACAATATCTGTACCCAATGCCACATGTAAGGTCACTGGAATTCCCAGTCTGTAGGCTTGAGCAATAATACTATTTTCTATAAATTCAGGGGTCTTTTCTTGCATGTAATACCCTATAGCTTCACCGAATCCTAATCCCTTCTTTTGTCCCCTGATTGCCATGGTATTTATTATATCTGCTGTTTCTTTGACCATTCCAAACATGCCATTCTTTAAAGTTATGCTTACATCTTCTGAGGTTTTACCAAAGAAGGCAAGTTCAATATCATGAATACAGCAGGCACCATTCATAGCCAAAGCTTGTATTACTCCATTTTCCATAAGAT
>CAZKMO010000103.1:0-12796 GCA_964554015.1 uncultured bacterium | reverse complement strand
AATTTAAAAAAGATGATGGGGGATGGTGGAGATACTTAAGTTTTATACCCTGGCTTCTGATTCCGATTTTTTTTATTTATTTTATCATGCGCATGCAGGGAAAAAGCGGAACAAAAGGAATATTTAATTTTGGAAAAAGCAGAGCCAGATTATTATCCGAAAATAGAAATAAAGTTACCTTTAATGATGTAGCCGGTACAGAAGAAGCTAAGCAGGAATTAACCGAGGTTATTGAATTTTTAAAAGCTCCGGAAAAATTTCAAAAATTGGGAGGTAAAATACCCAAAGGTGTGTTATTGTTGGGTCCTCCCGGTACAGGAAAAACCTTATTGGGGAAAGCAGTTGCCGGAGAGGCAGGGGTTCCTTTTTTCAGCATGTCGGGAGCTGATTTTGTGGAAATGTTTGTGGGAGTTGGAGCTTCCCGGGTTCGCGATTTATTTGAACAGGGAAAAAAGAATGCCCCCTGTATTATTTTCATCGACGAAATAGATGCAGTAGGTCGACATCGAGGTGCAGGACTTGGGGGAGGGCATGATGAACGAGAACAAACCTTAAATCAACTCTTGGTTGAAATGGATGGTTTTGAAACCAATGAAGGAGTTATATTGATTGCTGCCACTAACCGTCCGGATGTATTAGATAATGCTTTATTACGAAGAGGCAGATTTGACCGACAGATTGTGGTTGACCTACCTGATGTTCGGGGGAGGGAAGGAATTTTAAAAGTACATACAAAAAATATTCCCTTGTCCAAGGAAGTCAATCTGGAAACCATAGCTAAGGGAACTCCTGGATTTTCTGGTGCTGATTTGGCAAATTTGGTAAATGAAGCGGCTCTACTTGCGGCCAGAAGAAGTAAAAAGAAAGTAGATATGGATGATATGGAAGATTCAAAGGATAAAGTATTAATGGGAGTGGAACGGAGAAGTTTATTGATATCCGATAAGGAAAAAAGAAATACTGCCTATCATGAAGCTGGTCATGTACTGGTGGCGAAACTTCTTCCGGAAGCTGATGAAGTACATAAAGTCACCATTATTCCCCGGGGACGAGCTTTAGGGGTTACATCCATGCTCCCTATGGATGAAAAGCATAATTATACAAGAAGTTATTGTGAAACTTTATTAAAACATATATTGGGGGGAAGGGCAGCAGAAAAGATTATTTTCCATCAATATACTACCGGAGCAGGTAATGATATTGAAAAAGCGACTCAATTGGCCCGGAAAATGGTCTGTGAATGGGGAATGAGTGATGAGCTCGGCCCCATAACCTTCGGCAAAAAAAATGAAGAGATATTTTTGGGCAGAGAAATTACTCAACATAGAGATTTTAGCGAAAGAACTGCCATTAAAATTGATGCTGAAGTAAAGCGTATAGTCACTGGGGCTGAAAAGGAATCAATACGACTTATAAAGGAGAATTTGAAGACCTTAAAAGATTTAGCCGAAAAACTGCTGGAAAAAGAAATCTTAACCGGAGATGAAATTAATTCAATTATACATAAAAAGAAAAGCAATAAACAAAAAGCCAGAAAAAAAACTAACATTCAAAATAAAAAAAATGACTAATTAAACAGTAAAGAAAAACTATTGTCAGATTTTTTTTCCACATTATTTCTTTTTTTATTTATTTCTGGCCTTGTCTACATTCTGATTTATTATATATATAAGGTATCTGAATTATTATCACGGTTTTCATATAGAAAAATTTCTTTAATTTATTGGTGTCTAATTATACTTGTGGGAGCTTTCATTTTTTCTATTAAATTTTTTCAGCCTACCTATACCCGGATTAGTTGTTTCCCTCTTGGTTCCGAAAAATCAGAAATAAATTTAGCAGTAGCAAATAGCATAAATCAGGTACTGCAAAGAAAAAATTTCAGGGACAAACATATAGTCATTTATAATCTGGAAAATACTTTTGAAAGCATTAATTGTGACTCAGCTGGACAATTTCCATATTTGATGCGTTTTGGAAAAGCTGTACAGCTTGATTATCTTTTTCTGGTTAATAGTCCTTCTGTTTTAGATAACTATGGTATAGTTAATATATACTTTATAAATTTTAAAAAGGATAGTACCCATATGTATGTTGATACATTATTTTTTTCACATCCGCAATCTTTCTTTATTAATTTTAGAAATAAATTTTGTAAATCGAGGGAAAATAATTATTTCATTAACCAGCAGAGTTTATTACATACCAGGTTACAATGGGAAACATGGGGAAGAGGTATCTTTTATATATTGACTAATCAGTATTTGGAAGCAGAAAAAGTATTTCAGAAATTATCTGTTCTCCTCCCGGATAATCAGTCTATAAAAAAACAATTTATTTCAGTACTGCTGCAAAAAGCTATACTATTTAAATCCCAGGGTAAATTCAATAAGGATATATATGATCAGATTTTCAATCTGGTGGGTGAAGGCAATGATACAGAAAAAGATACAGTATTTTCAAAATTATTAGGTATAATGTATATACAAAATGAAAACTGGAATTTTGCCTTTGAAAAATTAAATAAGGCTTTACAAATAAATGCTACTGATCCTGAAACATTTTTTTATTTATCCAAACTACATGCTTCCCGCCTCCGTGCTTTGGGTTACTCAACCAATATCGCCATACTTAAGAAAGCAATTTTTTTTAATCCAGCCTATCTTCCTGCCTGCTTAACCTTAGGTCAGATATATGTAGAAAGAAGGGAATTTAAAAAGGCAGAAAAGATATATAGGACTATTTTATCTATTAATCCCCGATCTGTTGATGCCTTGCACGGATTGGGTACAATGTATTTATTACAAAATAATCCGGTTGATTTTATCAATATTTATAAAAAAATACTGGAGATTGATCCTGATAACAGTAATGCGTATTATAATTTAGGTATAGCTTATTTAAATACCAGGGATATTGAAAACGCGGAGAGATTTTTTCAGAGGTCCATCGAGATTGATAATCTGGCTAATAGTTATTTTTATCTGGGAGTAATATATGCCTTAAGAAATAATAAAACTAAAGCTATATCTTATTTTTCCCAAAGAATTACATCAGGCAAGGATGATGAATATGCACAAGAAGCCCGAAAGGCAATTCGAAAATTACAGAATAATGAGAAAATAATACATCTGCGGAGTTTTCATGGCTTTGGAAATTAGTAAAAATAAATATACTATTACAATTCGTAATAAAGAATATAACCTATCCCAACGTACCCATATTATGGGTATTCTTAATGTGACTCCTGATTCTTTTTCAGACGGAGGTGAATATTTTGATCTGGATAAGGCGGTTGATCGAGCTTTAGAAATGGAAAAAGAAGGTGCAGATATTATTGATATAGGAGGAGAATCGACCCGTCCTGGTGCTGAAAAAATCACACCGCAAGAAGAAGAAAGAAGAGTCATTCCGGTCATTGAGAAACTCAGAACCAGACTATCAATTCCTATTTCAATTGACACCTATAAATCCCACATTGCTGAACATGCCCTTAAAGCCGGTGCATCCCTGGTGAATGATATCAGTGGACTACGGTTTGATCCGGCCATGGCTGAGATTGTGGCTAAATATAAGGTCCCGGTTGTTATTATGCATATCCAGGGTACTCCCAAGAACATGCAAAAAAATCCTGTTTATAAAAATTTACTGAAAGACATTAAAAGGTATTTATCAGAAAGTATTACTATAGCAGTTAAGGCCGGAATCGCAAAAAATAAAATTATAGTTGATCCCGGAATAGGTTTTGGTAAAACCCTGGAGGATAATCTTCGCTTGATCAATAAATTATCTTTTTTTCATACCTTACAGTGTCCTATTTTAATTGGGGTTTCCCGAAAATCTTTTATTGGCAACATTCTCAATCTGAATAAAAAAGATAGGATTGTAGGAACTGCGGCTGCGGTAGCTGCCTCGGTTATCCAGGGTGCGAATATTGTTCGCGTGCATGATGTAAAGGAGATGGTTCAGGTGGTTACCATGACTGATAGAATTAGGCATTGTATCTAATTATAAATATTTTTGTATTTTATATAATCTTTTTATATCTTGCAATTTATCATAATAAATATTATAATAAAGGGATATGAATACTAATAATTTGGAAATCTTTAAAATCGGTTTTTTCTCTATTGGCTTATTGGATATTTTAGATATCATTCTGGTAAGCTTTATAATATACAAACTCTATTTTATGATGAGAAGAACCCATGCAGTCCAGATGTTTATCGGATTGTTACTGATTTTTATTGTATCCTTTATATCCCAATTACTGGGATTACAAGAAATGACCTGGATTTTTAAGAATTTACGTACGGTATGGCTTATTGCTTTTGTTATACTTTTTCAGCCAGAATTACGTCGGGTTTTACGTATCATGGGACAAAGCAGATTAGTCAGTCTCTTCAGTAAGGAACAGACCAACCTGGTAGTGGAAGAAATTGCCAGTGCCACCATAGAAATATCCCAGAGAGGATATGGTGCCTTAATAGTTATTAGCCGGAAATTGGGATTAAAACCTATAATCGAAACTGGAGTGGAAATTCAATCTAATGTTTCTTCCTCCTTACTGGTATCAATTTTTAATCCTCGTTCTCCTCTTCATGATGGAGCAGTTGTAATTAATAATGATATTATTGCTGCAGCAAAATGTATTTTACCCTTAAGTCGGGATCCCAGTCTGGAACACCGGTGGGGAACCAGGCATCGCGCTGCTATTGGCATGTCGGAAAAATCTGATGCTCTGGTAGTGGTGGTTTCCGAGGAAACTTCCAAGATTTCCATTGTCGAAAATGGAGAAATGATGGTTGATGTCGCCTATAAAAATTTGTTGGATACACTTAAAAATATTCTGCATTATGGAATGAAGAAATCTTAAGAGTGTATGAAAAGGATATGCCATAATCCCTTTAAAAAAAATAATTTTTTTTACCATAAATTAATTATTTTATTAGGTATTTTTATCCCTCTCTACTGCTGGTCAAATATTAGAATTGATCAAACATCCCCAAACAAAATAACTGTTTCCGTACATTTTTCAGAGAAAACTTCTTTGAAATCAAATTCAACCTTATCATTAGGGAAAGAAACCTTTTTTATACTTTCTGAGCATACCCAAATTTCGTTCAAAAGCCTGGAAAAAGAATATTATGACATCGCATCACCCCGGGCAAAGGTGAGAGAGGACATTCCCCTGGGACTGACCGGGAGCGCTGTATTACCTAAACATCACTTAATTTTTCCCAAACTTATGGACTATACTGTTTTAGGGAGATATAATGGTAATAATGTAATGAGAGTTAATCTCATTTCCTATGATTCTCAATATAAAAAATTTTTAAAATCGATAAAATTTGAGATTTACGGGGATAAAATTACTCCTTTATCTGATAGTTTATTATATTCCCATTTACCGGAAATATCTCAATACAACAAAAATATTCAATTAAAAATTCAAAAACCCAAAGTGATGGATTCTGACCGGGATGAGTATAGTATAGCGGGAAAAGAAAAATTAAAAATATTTATTAAAAAGGAAGGCATATATAAACTAAGCGGTACATTAATTGAAAAAGCGGGATGGAAAATATCCGGTACAGAACCGGATTATCTTAAAATAATTACTCAAGGCAAAGAAATTCCCCTCTACATTACGGGAACGGAAGATGGGAGTTTTGATAAAAAGGATATTATTGAATTCTGGGGTGAGCCCATCTGGTCTAACAATTCAGTTGAAAAATCTAAGAATATCTATAGTGATTATGCCATATACTGGCTTATAAGCGCAGATACTCCGGGATGGCGTTTAGGAAGTCAAGCGGCAGTAGGGGAGCAGATATCAACCCAGCAAAAATTATATCCGGTTTCCTATCCTTTTACCCAGTATTATGAAGAAAATAATATCTTTCTACGGCTTCCTTATGCTCAAAATGTAATTACAGAGGATTACTGGGTTTATTCTTCTAGTATCAATGGGGGAGAAAAGAAGGAATTTACCTTTCAGATAAAAACACCTTATATTTATTCCACCAACCCTGTACATATTGATTGTAAGCTTCGGGGTCAGTGTGCCGAATACAGCAATCATCCGGTTGAAATTTATTTAAATAATCAATTTATCGGATCTACTTTCTGGCATGATTATGATGAAATTTCCTTTTCCAGTAATGCGATAAATCCGGTGTATTTGCAGGAAAATGAAAACCAGCTGACGGTGGTTAATAAATCTTCTTCGGGATTATTTGCCCAGCTTTACCTGGACTGGTTTCATCTGACCTATCCCCGGGAATTTATTACTGACTCGGATTTTCTTTTATTTAATCCGCCCCAAGATTCAAGAAATAAAATTGTCCATTTTGAAATAAAAGGATTTACTAATTACGACATACAAATATTCAAAAATAATACCTGTTTGATTTATAATCCGAATATTCAGGCTGTTATTGATACCCTGGGTACCACCACTTACACCGTTTCTTTTGAAGACCGGATTGGGGATGAATCCCTAAAGTATGCTGCTGTGACCAGGGCAGAGATAACCATACCGGACAGTATTGCATTTCTGGAACACGATTACTTACGATCTTCTCAATTGGGTGCGGATTATGTGATAATTTCTCCCATAGACAGTCTGGGAATAGAAAATGAGGACATACTGGATTTTATAGCTGACAAAGAAGATCAGGGATTAACCGTTACAGTAGCGGATCTTCAGGATATTTATAATGAATTTAATTATGGAGCCCCTGATCCGGAAGCCATAAGAATGTTCCTCAAATATGCTGTAAGTCACTGGCATCCTTCTCCTCGGTATGTTTTGCTGGTGGGAGATGGAAACATTAATCCTGAGATTACCCTACAGAGAGGAAATCTAATTCCGGTTCCGCTGTATCAAACAGAAAAATACGGAGCAGCTCCTTCGGATTATTACTATTCCCTGTTAGATGAAGAAGATGCTTATCCGGATATTGCAGTGGGAAGATTACCGGTGCGGAACACAATTGAATTGAAGAATGCCATCCAGAAAATAATTGATTATGAAAATGACGCCAGGGGTAGGTGGAGAAATGACTATTTAATGATCAGTTCCGGTACCCGGGATGGAGATTTTGGATATCAGGCTGAAACTATCATTAATGATATTGTAAGCCCCAGTATAAATCCCAAGCGTATGTATCTGTCCGGCTCCATCAATGATCCCTATCTGGGTGGAACTGAAGATTTATTACGACATTTCCGCAACGGGACAGCCTGGGTAAACTTCCGGGGTCATGGGGGAGGAGCAATATGGTCTGATGGGGGTTTGCTTGATATTGATGATGTTCCCCTGCTGGAAAACAAGGGAAAATTACCTTTTATCACCAGTATGACCTGTTTTACCGGTGATTATGCTTCCAGCCGGAGATCATTGGGGGAGTCATTAATACTGGAGCAGGAAACTGGTGCAGTTGCTTTTTGGGGTTCAACCGGATTAGGATGGGTGTGGAATGATTATTATTTATTAAAAGAATTATTTCAATGCTTCACTCTATTTCCGGAAATGAGTATCGGCGAGTTAATTAATAAAGCCAAAACCGCGTATTTACTAAAATATAGTAGTGACTTGGCTTATGGTGAAGCATATCAGTATCTCTTGCTGGGGGATCCGGCTCTTAAATTAACCATTCCCACGGAAAAAACCGAGATCAAACTTCTTTCTCAAGCAGTGAAAAAAGATGATATGCTGCAGATTTTGGGTGAGACAGAATCAACAAACTTAAATGTAAATCTTTCTATAACTGATAGCAGTTATGCAGAGAAATATTCTGAAACTTTTTCTTTAAATGAAAAAAACTGGGATTTTAAACTTCCTATACCCCCGGAACTGCTTGATACCCAATGTGGGGTTCGTGCCTATTTATGGGATTCTGACAACAACCTGCAAATGAGGGGTTTTACTCCTTTTTCTTACGGAACCTCTTTTTTTGATTCTTTATCAATGGTACCGGAAGCACCAACTTTTCAGGATAGCCTTTTTTTTACTGTACAAATAGAAGATGTCAGGAATATCAAAGTTGTGAATTGTATAATTCAAGATCCCAGCCTAGACACACTGACCATGTACAAAGTGGGTAAGATATACAGAACAAACAAAGTAACTCCATATGCTCCTGGAACCCTTATCAGATTTCATTGTCTCATAACTCATGAGGATGGTTCCCTAACCAGCAGTACATCCAAAGAAATTGTGATCTCTTCATTAGCAGATGTCCGTGTTCAATCTTTGTTTTTATCCGGCAGGGATACAGTAAAAATTTCGGCGGAATTATCCAATAATGGGCAAACTGATGCCAATAAGGTGGTGGTGGAGTATTCTTCCCAGCCTCAGAAATTTTATGCCCAAGACACTGTTTCTCTTTCCCCATCCCAGACTATTATTTCTTCAGTAACATTTTATCCGGTTATGGGAATCAATACTGTCACTGTATCTGTTGATCCTGATTCTTTGATTCCTGAATTTTCCCGAAATAACAATCTGGTAACCCGGAATATTGTAGCTGATCGGTTCTGGGTGACTCCGGAACAAGGGACAACCCTAGATTTTAATACCTCTGATACTGTGGGGATTCCGGACAAAATAGTAGCCTATATCCCCCCCAAAGCAGTTAATCAACCTACCTGCGTAGTTTTTGAACTTTTAGATAATCTTCCCTTTAGTAATTCCACTTCCCAAAAAACAATATCTGAAATTTACCGCCTTTCCTTTCCCGGATTAACTGCAGAACAACAGCTAAACCAGGAAGCTTTTTTACTTTTCCCTCAGGATCAGGATACGACTAAGACCGTATATCCCTATAAATGGGATACTACCCTTCATACTTGGGTAATCTGCCCTTACCAGACAAGCAATGGTTTTATCAGGATTAAGGCTACTCAAGGTGGATATTTTAGCTTTTTTCATTCTGATGATAGTAATCCACCCTATATTGAAGTGCAGATTGAAAATCAGGCCTTTACCCAAAATAGCTATGTATCCAAGAATCCTTTATTTAATATTCTGTTGCAGGATGAATCTTCCCTTGATCTCCGGCCCTCATATATTAAGGTGATAATCGACGATTTAAAGTTACCTTATACAGATTTAATAATCCCTGATACATTAACGAACTTAAATAACATAAATGTGTCAATTAGACCTGATTTTGATCCGGGGAATCACTCTCTGCAGATAATTGCCCAAGATATTCATGGGAATATTAATACCACTCCGGTTTATACTTTGAAGGTTGGTTCTGTGCTGAATATAGATTATTTAGGTAATCACCCCAATCCCTTCCGCAGTCAGACAATTTTTGTCTATATTCTTACCGATATTGCCCAAGATGTTTCCTTGAAAATATACACTGTTTCCGGAAAACTTATTCGTACCCTTAGTGATAACACTATGACTTCTCCGGATTATCATGAAATAGTATGGGACGGAAGAGATGAATGGGGTAATCTGGTTGCAAATGGAGTCTATTTTTTTAAATTAACTGCTAAAGGGTATAATAAAACCCGGGAAGTAACCGGGAAAATAGCAAAAATCAGATAAATGTTGAATTTAATAAAAAAAAGCAATAATTTTTTTCTGAAAATGATCATTAGAGTGATAGTTTTTACTCTCTTTCTTCCATCTCTGATTTTTAGTGGTGATTACACGGCTGATTTTTTGAATATCGGAGTGGGAGCCAGGGCAGTAGGTATGGGTAGTGCTTTTTGCAGTGTATCTAACGATATATCTTCCTTTTACTGGAATCCGGCAGGGGTAGCCTGGTTGGAAAAACCTGTTATAGGAGGGATGTATGGTTCCCAGTTTGGATCATTTAAAGATCCTTTAGGAAGTTATCATTATCTGGGATGTGCACTTCCTCTTCCCGGAAGCGCTGTTATCAGTGTTAATTGGGTGAGACTTACCGTAAATGATATCCCGGTGTATTCCGAACTGGCCGGGAATGATTTCTGGGATCGGCTGAGAAATCATTCTCTGCGTCCCACTGGGGAGGAAGAGGGATTTATCAATGATACTGAAGATGCCTTCTTTTTTTCCTTTGCTTTAATGAATAAATTTTCACTGGATTTAGGCTGGGAATATCATGACATTGAGATCAGTATGCCTATTGGCGTTAATTTTAAATTGATTCAGCAGTCAATTGGTGAGCATGAAGCAAAGTGTATTGGCATTGATATCGGAACCATGCTTCAATTTTCTTTGAAAGATTTTTTTCAAAATGAAAAATGGGGGATATTTAGTTTTGGATTGAATATTCAGGATATTACGGAGTCTTCCCTGGAGTGGGATACAGAACATGCTGATCCGCTGCCGGTAAATTATAAAACCGGAGTTTCCTACCTTCAGGATTTTACATGGGCACAGAGCACTCTCTTGATTTCCTATGATCATTCTACCCGCTGGAGGGGTGAAAGTAATGTGGGAATAGAATTACAATGCCTGAATACCATTCATCTTCGTTCCGGACTGCATGCAGGCAGGTTTACCGGAGGTGCTGGAATTACTTTCTGGAAAATTTCTGTCGATTATGCCTTTTTATCCCATGATTTGGATGCGCTTCATCGTATTAGTTTTTCTGTAACGCCCTGATTAGACAGCAGTAACAAATTACAGGAGAATTCTATGAAACCATACAGTTTTTTTCTCTTGATATTGATACTTAATTTCACTATTTTAACCTGTGATAAATCAGTTTCTACAGGAGGATTAAAACCGGCATCGGTGGTTTTTGTTACTAAAACAGCCGATACTTCCTTAAGGGAAAGAGGCATTGATGCAGTTCCGGATGGTGATATAATCAGGCTGGAATGGCTGGAAAATACAGAAGAAATAGTTGATAAATATAAGGTTTACAGATTAGAAGAAGAGGATGTAAACTATTCATTGATTTCTGTTACCAGTGATACTGTTTTTGAAGATAAGGATGTTACTACCCATAAGTGGTATTATTACTATGTACTTGCTGAAACTGACGAAGGAGTTACCAGTGAACCCTCGGATACTCTAAATTATTTACTGCTTAAAAAAGCGGTTCTTCTGGCCCCGGATTCCACCGTGAATACAGCCAAGCCAACATTTATATGGCATGATCCCAATGATCCCTCATATGATCCATACATCATTCGGGTAGTAAATGCTGATTCCAATAAAACCATATGGATATCTGAAATTAGTTCAACTTATAGTGAACAAGAAGAAACAATCTTTAATGCAGATTCAGAGGCAACTGTTTCCCAATTGACTCCTGAGGTTAATTATATATGGCGGATCGATATTGTGGGGAATGAAAGAAGCGGTTCGGAAAGTAACTGGAGACCAATAATGTATAGAGGAGAACAATGATTACAATAAAAAGGATTTTTATAGTAAGCTGGCTGGGTTTTCTTTTCCTGCTTAGCAGCGGAGTTGAGGCTCAGCAGTTAGGCAGAAATTTGGGGGCCAAGTATTATCTGGGCAGCGATGACGAGCTTCTGGTACCGGTCAATATCTGGGGATTTGTGCAAAAACCGGGGCAGTATATGGTTCCCAATAATACGGATTTAATCTCCTTGATTTCCTATGCCGGGGGTCCGCAAAGTTCTGCCAAGATTAGTAAAATCCGTATTGTCCGCATTCGTAGTGGTATGGAAAACCAGATTATTGAAGTGAATGTGAAAAAATATTTAAATACCGGAAAGCAGGAAATCATTCCGGTTTTAAAACCGGGAGATACCATTATCATTAAAGGCACAACCTTCAGCTGGATACAGAATTTCTTTTCTTTTCTGGCTTCTTTTGCCGTTTTTGCTCAAATGTTTTATTTTATAGCAATCGCCGAAGACAGATTAAATAAATAAGGGTATGGTATGAAAGGTGTTATATTAGCGGGAGGACTGGGCACACGCTTGATGCCCTTAACCAAAGTAACCAATAAACATTTACTTCCCATTTTTAACAAACCCATGATTTACTATCCTCTTCAAACCCTGATCGATGCTGGTATTGAGGATATATTGATTGTTACCGGGGGGGAAAATGCCGGTGAATTCCTTCGTCTGCTGGGAAACGGCAGTCAATTTGGTTTGAAACATATTCATTATACTTATCAGCAAGGTGAGGGTGGCATTGCGGAAGCCCTGGGACTGGCAGAACATTTTGCCGATAATGAACCGATTATTGTAATTCTGGGAGACAATATCATCGAGGATAATATTAAAGCGTCAGTTGATGATTTCAAAAAAAATGACTCTGGTGCTAAAATAATGCTGAAAGAGGTGGATGATCCGGAAAGATTCGGAGTAGCCTACATTGAAAATAACCGGATAATCAAGATTATCGAAAAACCTGATAATCCTCAATCCAACTATGCCGTAACTGGTATATACATGTATGATTCAGAAGTTTTCCGATTCATAAGAAGTTTAAAACCCTCTGAACGAGGTGAGCTTGAAATTACGGATGTTAATAACAATTATATTAAAGCCGGTATGATGAGATTTGATTTTCTCAAAGGATGGTGGACTGATGCCGGAACCTTTAAATCTTTATATAGGGCAAACAGTTTAATTGCTCGGAAATATTCAGATTAAATGATTTTTTAGTGAAACAGGGAGGACAATCCATGGTACGTAGACTCATTTCAATAATATTGTTATGTATGTTTTTTATCCCTCTCACTCTTTTTTCCTCAACTAAATTTGGCTATAAAGGATTAATATATGTTAATTCAGCCCGGGTGTTACCTAAAGGATATCTGGAATTTTTTGCGGGAACCAGATATTTTGGTAA
>CAZKMO010000102.1:0-12827 GCA_964554015.1 uncultured bacterium | reverse complement strand
ATAGGAATGTGGTAGGGGGGAAATTAACTTCTATCTTCCAACTTCTAAAAACTGCTTATTATGTCATCAAATTATCTAAATCTGGACACATCGGTACAGTACATTAAAGGAATCGGTCCCAAGCGGGCTGAACTTTTAGCAGAAGTGGATATCGAAAACACCGAAGATCTGATTACCTATTATCCCAGAAAGTATCTGGACCGCAGTAATCTGGTGAAGATTAATTCTCTGGAAAAAGAGCAGCAGGTTACTGTAATAGGAAAAGTGCTTTCCCGGGAAAAAGTGCTGGGCAGAAAAAAACGTTATATTGTAATGGTGGGAGACGGAACTGGTATCTTACAATGTGTCTGGTTTCAAGGAATTCATTATATACAGAATGTGTTTAAGGTAGGTGAAATCATTGCTTTTAGCGGCAAGGTCAGCTATTATCGTGGTCCCCAGTTTATTCATCCCGAATATGATAAAATTTCCGGGGAAGGGGAATCGGATCCGCTGCATACAGGCTGTATAGTTCCTCTCTATCCTTCCACCGAGAAGCTGAGAAGAAAGGGATTTGACAGCCGTGGATTCAGACGGATCATTCAGCGGGCAATTAAGCATTTGCAAGGGGAAATAGGAGAAACTCTTTCCCCATCCCTAATTGAGACACATTCCTTAATGAGTTTTTCAGATGCCATTCAGAATATTCATTTTCCTCGGGATTGGGATGCCCTTAAAAAAGCCAGAAAAAGACTGAAATTTGAAGAACTTTTTTATATTCAGTTATACCTTGCCCTGCAGCGAAAAAAGGTGAGAATTTCCGGGCAGGGTATTCAGTTCACCAAAGTAGGGGAGCTTACCGGTAAATTAGTTGATTCCCTGCCTTTTGAACTAACCGGAGCCCAGAAAAAAGTTATTCGGGAAATACGACGGGATATGAAATCCAAAGAACAGATGAGCCGGTTACTGCAGGGAGATGTGGGATCTGGTAAAACCATTGTTTCTCTGATAGCCATGCTCATTGCAGTAGAAAACAGGTATCAGGCTGCCTTAATGGCTCCCACCGAGATTTTAGCGGAACAGCATTTTATTACTATTCATTCCCTCTTGGAAGAACTGGGAGTAAAGGTTGAGTTATTTAAAGGGTCGCAAAAGAGTTCCTTTAAAAAACAAGCGCTGGAACAACTTTCCCGGGGGGAGATTAATATTGCAGTCGGTACCCATGCTTTGGTGCAGGAAGGAGTGCAGTTTAATAAACTGGGTTTTGTAGTCATCGATGAACAGCACCGTTTTGGAGTGATGCAGAGAGCGGTTTTGGGAGAAAAAGGGGATAATCCGGATGTGCTGGTAATGACTGCCACTCCTATTCCGCGGACTTTGGCTTTAACCTTGTATGGAGATCTGGATGTTTCAGTATTGGATGAGATGCCCCAAGGGAGATTCCCAATAAGAACCATTTGGAGAAGGGAAAATAAAAGAAACGAAATCTATGAGTATATCCGGGATGAGGTTAAAGCGGGGAAACAGGCATATATTGTATATCCTTTGGTGGAAGAATCAGAAAAACTGGATTTGCAGGCTGCCACTATAGGACATCAGGAATTATCCCAGGAGGTTTTTCCGGAGTATACTGTAGGGCTCTTACATGGAAGAATGAAGGGAGAGGAAAAGGAAAAAATCATGCAGGATTTCAAAGCAGGTGATATACAGATACTGGTGGCAACTACGGTTATTGAAGTCGGTATAGATGTTCCTAAAGCTGCCGTCATGCTGATCGAACACGCAGAGCGATTCGGGCTTACTCAGCTTCATCAGCTGCGGGGCAGAGTGGGCCGGGATAAAGAGAAGTCTATCTGTATACTTCTGACCTACGGATATCTTACTGATACTGCTCTGAGAAGAATTGAAGTTATGACCCACACCAATGACGGTTTTAAGATAGCCGAGGAGGATTTGCAGATCCGGGGACCGGGTGAACTGTTCGGCACCAGACAGCATGGAGAGCTTAATCTAAAAATCGCCAATCTGATGACTGATCAGGCGCTTCTGGAAAAAGCCAGGAAAGATGCCTTTTCTTTAGTTGAACAGGATCATCAGCTTGTTCAGGAAGATCATGCCGTAATAAAGCAAACTTATCAGAAGCGATATAAGGGGAAATATTCCTTGATCAGGGTAGGGTGAGAGATTCTAATTAAGTAATGAATAATGTATAATGTTTATGGAATGATGGAATAATGGAATGATGGAAAAATGAATTAGATTAAACAAAAGATGAAAGATAAAGGATAAAAGATAAAACGAAGAAAAAAGGCAAAAGCATGCCCTGAGCTCGTCGAAGGGATAAAAGAAAAAAGAAAAAATTACAATACTCAAATAACAAATTACAAATAAATTACAATAACCAAATTCAAAATTTCAAACAAAAACAATCTTTCCTTGATTATATTGGTCATTGTGATTTGGAGATTATTTGGAATTTGGTGTTTGTAATTTGAAATTTTTATATTCCACTATTCCAGTATTCCAACCTTCCTTTATAATTATTTGAATTAATTGTCTAAAATGATTATATTTATATTAATTATTAAACAAAAATATGATATAAAATTTTACTTGATCTCATTGATATCAGTGATGAAAATCAATTCAAAAAATATTTTATCGACTTTGCTTTTGGCTTTATTTTTATTGATTTCCCAAACCAAAGCCGATTCCTTGATAGTGGGATATTACCCTTACTGGAAGTATTCCGTCTTACCAGCTGAATCAATTAAATATGATCTACTGACCCACATTATACATGCTTTTATCTGGCCCGAAAGTGACGGAACCCTATATATCGATGATAATATCCTGAACACGAATTTAATCGAATCAGCTCATAATGAGGGTATCAAGGTATTAATATCGATAGGTGGAGAGGGACACACTGAACATTTTGCAGCAATTACTGCTGATTCGAGCAGGAGGACAGAGTTGGTAAAAAGCCTGCTGGATTTCTGCCTTGATTATGGATATGACGGTATCGATATGGACATGGAACTTCTTTCCACTCCTAAGCAGCGGGGACTTGCTACTGTATTAGTACAAACCTTAAGAGATTCCATTCTGGCTCGAAATATCGATCTTTTGCTGACCATGGCAGTGCCGCCTACTAATTACTGGGCCCAGTGGTATGATCTAGAAACTTTAAAAAATTATGTGGACTGGTTCAATGTTATGACCTACAATTTTTTCTGGTCCACTGTACCCTATGCAGTGCATAATGCACCTCTGTACTCTCCGACTCAGGGTCAATTTGACTATGGTTGTATGGAGGGAGCATTTTGGTATTATCACACCACCCGGGGAGTGTCCCGGGAACAGATCATTATGGGGATTCCTTTTTTTGCCTACAGGTGCAAAGCTGCCGGATTATTTCAGCCAAATACAGGATATATAGGTAACTATGACTATAGAGAAATCATACCTCTGATAGGAAAGGGCTGGAATTATTTCTGGGATGATATTTGCAAAGTACCCTATCTGTTAAATGATAACCAGACAGAGTTTATCACCTTTGATGATACCCTATCAGTACGCTTAAAATGTAAATATGTGGAAGCCAATAATGCCGGCGGAGTGATGATTTGGGATATCAGTAAAGATGTTATGGGGGATAATCAACCCCTGTTGGAAACTGTAGGTACATCCCTGGGTAGAGAAATTCAGGTTTTGGTTTCAGAAATCTCTAAGATCCCTGGAAAAATCATCAAACTGGAAAGCTATCCCAATCCTTTTAATAATAATACCACCATTACCTATTTTCTGCCTGATCCGGCCAGTATAAAAATGGAAATTTTTACTATTCTGGGCAGAAAAATAGAGACTTTGACTTATGGAAAGAAATCTCAGGGTTGGCATAAAGAATCATTTCCTGCCCGATTATATACATCGGGTGAGTATGTTGTACGGTTAACTACCCCTCAAAAGAGTATATCTAAAAAAATAACCGTTTTAAAATAATTTTAAGATAAAAGGAGAAACAATGAGCCCGTCAATCTGTATATTCGAAGATAATGAATATTCCAGACTCTATCCTCTCTCCCTGACCCGGCCGGTATTTGATCTGCGCTGCGGCATGGTAACTTTAAAGGAAAAAATCATCCGGCAGTTTCCCAAGGCATCAGTGAGTCTTTGGTGCCGGAAATACCTGAAAGATCTGGTACAGCAGCAGAATCCTTCCTATACTATTAATAAAATTTCGGTAGAATCATGTTTATTTGTCAATGGTAGAGTGATTTGGAATTCCCAGTTACAGAAAGTTTTCAATACTGATAAGGAAGCAATTTTCCTTAGTAACGGTCTGATTACGGGAGCGTTTCTCAAGGGGGACAATATCACCGGGTTTGTGAATACATTAGAAAAGCAAGCAGAATTCAGTTCCCTAAAAAATATCCCCCGAAAAGAAATAAAGGAGGTTCGGTTCCTTAATTATTTCTGGGATCTGGTGCACCATAATTCTTCGGAAATTAAAAGAGATTTTATCTTTTATTCACTGGGGGGGGAGATAAAAGGAAAGGTTTCCCCGCAGGCTGTTTTAGTTAATAAAAGTAATATTTATATGGGAAAAGAGGCGGTTATTAAACCGGGAGTGGTTCTGGATGCTGATCAGGGTCCGATTTACATAGACCAGGGTGCAGAAGTAATGCCTAATGCTGTTATACAGGGGCCCTGCTATGTCGGGGAAAAATCCAAGATTAAAATTGGGGCAAAGATATACCCAGGGACTTCCATAGGCGAATTCTGCAAAGTAGGAGGGGAGGTGGAAGAGTCAATTATTCATTCTTACAGCAATAAGCAGCATGACGGTTTTCTGGGGCATGCCTATCTGGGGCAGTGGGTGAATATAGGTGCGGGGGCCAATAACAGTGATTTAAAAAATAACTACAGCAAGGTCAACGTATATGTAAATGGAGAATTAATCGACAGCGATTCTCTGTTTGTGGGATTAACCATGGGAGATCATTCCAAAACCGGAATTAATACCATGTTCAATACCGGAACCGTGGTGGGGGTAATGTGCAACATTTTCGGGGCTGATCTTTTCTCTAAGTTTGTTCCCTCCTTCTCCTGGGGAAGTGTGAGAAAAATGACGGAGAATAAGCTGGATAAAGCCCTGCAGACTGCCCGTCTGGTTATGGGGAGGCGCGGTCAGGATATGACGCCGGAATATGAGAATATGCTGAAGCATGTGCATGAGATGGCGGGATCAAATAGAAAATTATAATCTATCTTTCCGGTCTTCCGGTCTCGCAGAGGCTCTGCCTCTGCAAAAAGCCGCGCAGATAGAGTCTCGTAGGACAGGATACATCTCACCAAACAATCGGATCGACCCAGGAAGCCCAGATGATGTGGGTATTGTAAACATGGGTGGGTGAATATTAAGGTTAGCCCCGACCTACGGTAATACTTACGGGATTCCGCTGCGGGCAGCATCCCCGGGGTGTCTGATGAACGAAGACAAACCACGAACCGTGAGAGTCAAAAAGATTAAATATTTCACGGTAAGCCGTGAGGCTGCTATCTTAGCATGTACAATATTTTATAACCTCAATATAGGAAGGAATTGATATGAATCACATCAAGAAAATAAAGCTGATTTTATTCATATTTTTGTTTACATCGACACTGACATGGGGGGATGAAATCCACGATGCAGCGCATCAAGGAGATTTGGCAAAAATAAAGACATTGTTGACCGCAAATCCACAACTTATTAACGCCAAAGACGCACGCAAATCTACACCTCTGCACTTTGCTGCCGATAATGGCTCTATCGAGGTTATCGAGCTGCTTCTGGAAAAGGACGCAGATTTAAGGGCAATAGATGTCGATGGTGATACACCGCTGCATTGGGCTGCTTTTGCTGGTCATCAAGTTGTTGTGGAACTATTGATTGCTGCCGGTGCGGAGATAAACAGGAAAAACAAAAAAGATCGGACACCTCTGGAATACGCGGTAAGGCGCGGACATACTAACGTCGTTGATCTCCTGCTGGCAAAAGGTGCCAAAATTCCCCTGACTGGGGACAAACGCAGAACACTGCTCCACTGCGCTGCAGCGAATGGTCAAAACGGATTAGTTACCTTGATGATTTCAAAAGGTGTTAACATCCTTTCGCGAAGCAATGATGGCGGTACACTTCTCCACAACGCAGCCATGGGCGGATTATCCGGAATCATAGACTTTCTCATTGAGCAGGGAGTCGAGGTCGATGCATATGATCATTATGGGTTAACCGCCTTGCATTTAGCGGTAGGTGAAGGTCAGAAAGCAATCGTTGAATTGCTGATTGCCAGAGGTGCTAGCATCGACATCAAAACCTATGATGATAAAACCGCATTCTATCTGGCAAGTGAAAAGGGTCACAAGGAAGTCGCAGACATACTGCTGGCAAATGGTGCAGACGTGAACCGCCAGCCTGTCCCTCCCACAGGTGAGTATTTTGGTCAGGAATTGCCGGGTCTTACACCAGCGCTTTTTGCACCGGGTATCATCTCCACCCGGGAATTTAATGAGCGAGACGTTACCTTTTCGCCGGATATGAGCACATTCTATTTTACCCAATGGGCGCGTACACCCCGCAGAAAAATGACCATCATGGTTGCGACGCAGCAAAACGGTCAGTGGACAGAACCGACAACCGCACCCTTTTCGGGAAAATATGCGGATGCAGAAGCCTTCATCGATCATACAGGCAAGCGAATATTCTTTATCTCCAGACGCCCTCAGCCCGGTGATAGTACGGCAGGCTTCTGGGAAATCTGGTACGCCAACAGAACCGGCACCGATTGGAATGAACCTCAACCGCTGGCCTCTTTCTTCAAAGGCGGTTTTTATCCCACCTTGACGTCAGAGGGAACTTTGTATTTTACATCTGCCACCAATGATTTATATTCGTCTCGATTTGTGGAGGGAAAATACCTTCAACCCGAAAGTCTGGGCAACAGTGTGAACACTCCGGCTGATGAATATAACATGTTCGTTGCTCCAGATGAGCGTTTTATAATCTTTACTTCCTCCGGTCGGCAAGAAGATTTTGGCGGCGGTGATTTATATATCAGTTTTCGGGATGAAAAAGGAGGGTGGACAGACGTCAAAAATATGGGTGAATCCATAAATTCAAGTTTCCATGAATACTGCCCCAGCTTTTCACCCGATGGTAAGTATTTCTTTTTTACCAGTGATAAAGCAGGTACGGAAGATATATATTGGGTAGATGCCAAAATTATTGAACAGTTAAAGAAGTAAAGTTTCTGGTCTCGCAGAGGCTCTGCCTGTGCCAAAAACAAGGCAGATAAAGTGCCGAGAGCCCGGGATGTCCATCCTGGGCTTTGCAATAAAGATTGAGATTAAAGAGCGAAATTGTAAATGTGGATACGTGTAAGATATATAATTGAAAAATTCATTTAAAAGTACATTTAATAATATCCAATAATAGAAACCTTTTTATACCTACCTGTTTTGTTGCAATACAATTATGGACTCATGAAAGAAGCGGATATTGGAAAAACAGAATACTGTCTTTATATATGCTTATATTGGCGTTGCTCATTTTCACGGCATATGCCGTGACCGACCCTGTCTCATTGTTTTTCGTCCCGTATCACAAAATTATATTTTTTGTTAATTTGCTGGCTTATTTAATAGGTCCTTTATTATATTTCTATTTAAAGGTAACCCTTACAGATAATTTCAGATTTCAAAAAAAAGATATCCTGCATATAGTCCCCTTCATGGTTATGATGATTTTATCCATCATATTTATTCTTCCGCAGAGTAATTTTATCATTTGGAAATATAAACCCCGGATATTTAATACGAGCTTTCTCCTATCTTTTAATCTTGTGTATTTTATAGTGGCCATGAGGTTGTTGAAGAAAAATAATTCAAAAAAAAATATGGCAACAAAAGTAATGTGGCTGCTGCTCGTAAGTTTTATTGTACTGTGGTTGATTAAATTAATTTTTTTAGTGATATTAAATTTTTTTCGAATCTATAAGTATTGCCCTCATATGACAAGCCTTTATTCCATCTGCGCGTTTTTCTTTATAAATTCAATTGCTTTTTTCGCTTCGAGAAAATCAGAATTTTACAATCAATTGAAAAGATATGAAATATCTTCATTACAGAAATCCGAAATGGATTCATATAAATCTAAATTGATTAATCTCATGGAAAAGAATAAGCCGTATTTAAATCAATCATTATCTCTGTCAGATTTGGTAAATCAATTAGCTATTCCGCATAGAGAATTATCTCAAGTCATTAATGAAACATTTAATAAAAATTTTTACGATTTTATAAATTCGTATCGAATAGGCGATTTTAAGCAAATTTTAGATAATGGTTCAAATAACAAAAGAATAATATTAGAGATTGCTTATAAAGTAGGATTTAATTCAAAATCAGCTTTTAACAGAGCTTTTAAAAAACATACTGGAATAACGCCAAAGGAGTATAAAAAAAGTATACATAGAGCCATAAGGTCGAATTAAAACACATTTTAATGTATTTTGTAGGCACCGTTAACAGATAGAGCAAATTAACTATTTGGAGGTGTCTATGAAAACCAGACAATTCATTCATTTATTGATCACCATTTATTTAATTAAACCATTGATGATTTTTTCTCAGGGAATTCCAGCAGATAGTATTTATTTTGGATTTACTCCAGCAGACGACTCGGCTATTGTGTTTGCTCCCGGAATTATTTCATTACCCGGGAGGTTAGAAAGAACTCCGAATTATTTTCCGGATTATTCAGAATTCTATTTTACCACAACAGCTACTGGATCAGCAAATGCATTTTCTACCATATACCAAAATAAATGGAATACACCAACTATTGATTCATCATTTAAAATTAACACTTCTGACTTATCGATATCTGAGAGTGGTTCTCTTGCCTGCTTCACATCATGGGAAGGAGCCTATGATTGGTCGAAAAATACGGATATATGGATTGTTGAAAGAACGGATACCGGATGGGGTGAACCTGTATTATTACCCGAACCTATAAACTCAAATATACAGGAATGGGGTGAACATGAATTAACTTGGCAGCCAACAGGGTTGCCAAGTGGAATATATTTTTACAGATTACAAACAGGTGATCCTGCGGCAGGCTCAGGACAAAGATTGTCAGAAACAAAGAAATTAATATTGCAAAAGTAAGAGGTGAAATTAATGCCGGTCGACCTGAGGTTCTTTATCCCGGGTCGAAATAAAAAAGGGGGCTGTGCCCCTGATTAAGATTGAAAGTTGTTATTAAATAAAGAAACAATCCATAAAAGTTGAAAATTGGATGTAATACTTTAATGTTTTTTTATCCCCATGGCTACGCCCTCTTCTTTCTGCGCCCAAGGGTAAGGTGAATTCTTGAACGATCTGGGTGCAAAGAAAATGAGTGAGCATAAGCTGGATAAAGCCCTGCAGACCGCCCTCCTGGTCATGGGGCGGCGCGGTCAGGAGATGACGCCGGAATATGAATAAATGCTGAAGTATGTTCATGAATTGGCGAGGACAAATAAAAAATTGTAATCGATTATTAGTCATCCCGAAGCTGTGACCCGGCACGGATCAGAATAGATTGACTAAAAAAGTCACTTGCCTAAACCTGTCATTCCGAACATCGATCCGGAATCTCCTTAAGAAAAAGTGGCTATTAAATTATATTTCTATAATTATCAGTTAAATATAGACTGTTCTATCAATAGCTAAAGGTGAAGAACACTATCGGCAACAATAAAAATAGTTTTTCCCTATTGTCCAATATTTTATCAGAAAAACTTGACATTTTTATAATAATTTATTACCTATATAATAATTATTTTTAATAATTAAATTTTATAAAAAGAATTGAAATAGGAAAAATATTTTTGGACTGCTATTAAAGAAAATGATAGATGGGGATAAGAGAGTTAAATTATTAATTATGTACTTTTATATGATAAATAATAGTAAAATGAGACCAATAGTACCTTTAACCACAATATCAAAAAAATATATGATAATTATTAATTATGGATTCTTTCTTTTAGATTTTTTATATAGCTAAAATATATTTTAATCAGTAAAAAAATAATTTTGATTGACATATTATATATAAGTTTATAAAGATTTAATGGTTTTTGTGCAATAAATAAGGTCAATGCTATCGATTTAATACAATATGACAGCTGGAGTAGCCTAATCCCCAATTTATTCTTAGGAGGTTGATTATGGATGATTTAAGCAAAATAATACTTCCCCTTATTCTTAGCCCCATACTCGGAATAATCGCTGCTTTAATTACCACAAGCTACAAACTCAAACGTGAAAAGCAACGTGAGAGAGAAAAAGAAAAAAAACATATACGCCTTAAAATTTTAAATCCCTTTCTCATCGCCAGTGAAGATCTGCTTGAAAGACTTATGGATATAAAAAAACGTAGAAAAGATCCGGACAAATGTTCGGATATGATAAATTGGTTTAGAGATATTAAAACCTATCCCTGGCAAGACAAGCTAGGCTTTGGCTACTGGGCAAATGATGAAGGCTACTTTGCTATGTCAACTTTGTATATAACAGCTTTGTATTTCTATTATTCCAGTAAAATCCGACGAGACTTTCCCTTTATTGAATTGGAATTTGGCGGTGAGACGGCGTTGTTGTCGCATATTTCTGCAGTAAGGACTTCTTTGGGCGGCAAGTTTGGTATTTGGGAAGCCATGCAAGATTCGTTTGGTACCTATTTAGCGGCTGAGAATGGTGTTGTGAAAAACTATCGGGAATTTTGTGAATTGATAATCGACAGACCTGACAATATTTGGTTCAATCGACTCATTGATTTTTATCGAGACATAGATAAAAAACTGGATGACCACATTGATAATATTGAACATTCTTTAAAAAACCTAATTAAGTTTCTTAATCAAAATCTGCATATTAAAAGTATAGAATATCAAATAACGGAAGAGTCGATAAAAAAACTTGGAAAACGCGATATCCCGGAGGAAATAATAGATAAGCTTGCCTCATTAATAAAACAGGACTACAAGAACGAAACCTATTTTATTGATGCACTGGTATCCTGTATCGGGCAAGATATGGTTGATGACTATAAGCCATCTATTTTAAAATGTGCAAAAAGACGACTGGTATTACCTGAAAAGTTAACGACTTAAGAATATATTAAAGAATGAAATGTAATCATTATTACTATTCTCCCTTTCAAAACAATCGCGTATATGGTGTCGGCTATTTATATCATCTGAAAATTCCGACTCATATCCAGGAATATTTGTCTCCTCTATCTAAAAATATATTATCGATCATTGATTCCATGTTGCATATTCCTCCCTTTATTATTCGAAAATGGGGCCAAGCATTTATAAATCCAGAACTCATTGTCATAAATCTGGAACAATTACCAGTTGACATATACAAGGTAATGGCCATACACAACTTCCAGATCGAGGATTCCAATCCTAGATTAAACGAGTGTCTGGCAAGTGTTTTTCTGGCAAAGCATTTAGAAAATCGATGGGAGCAGGCTGAAGATTATCCCATCGAGTGCCGTAGTGTGGAAGTATTAGGATATGTTAATACAAGAACAAAACGGATCCTTTAGTCATGATCAGTAACTGTGATATAAATGAATTTGATGTTGTTGGAATTACAAATGAGTTACCCCTTAATCGACTCGGTGGAGTCGGCAGTGTCATTGAAAACCTGATTAGTGGATTTGAGGCCAAGGGGCTCAAAATTCTTTGGTATTTGACTGACCATAGCTATCGTCAATTCGAGGTTGAACAAATACTTGCTGAATTTTCTAATGTTGCCATAGGTACTTCAGTAGAGCTTGAAAGTATAAATGTGTCAATTGCACATCTCCATACCTATAATCATAATTCTCAAATCCTTGATTACTTAAAAGGTAAAAGAACCGTATTTACAATTCATTCATTACTACGGTGCGAGGCCGATTCAAATAATGTTGATATGAGTTTGGCAATTGATCAACAAGAAAAATTGATCGCTGGTTGTGATGAAATTGTTCTCGTCTCTTATGCAGAACTAGAACATTATTATAAATTGGATTATCAAAAATTAAATACCCAAGTCAATGTCATACATAATGGTCTGAAACACCCTGGAAGGCAACATCCAAACACAGTAACCAGAAAACTAGGTTTTTGCGGGCGGCTGGTTCCCAGGAAACGGCCGGAATATGTACAAATGATTCTCAAGGAAAAAGGATTTGAGGAATACTCAACCCTAATCGCAGGCAGGGGATTTAGTTCTTACGCCCGCGATCTCATACAGGATACTGATCTGAATCACCGGATTTGTTATTTGGGCTGGTGTGGCAGAGAAAGACTGGAAGCATTTTATAATTCTATTGAATTGCTGGCTATTCCCTCGGTTTACGAACCCTTCGGAATGGTGGCTTTAGAGGCAATGGCTCGATATATTCCAGTTGTTTGTACGAGAATAGCCAGTTTAGTTGAAGTTTTGGGTGAAAATGCAATTTTTGCGGAGAATTACCGTTATGAATCATTCAAGGATGCCATGTTGCAGTGGCTGAACATGGATATAAAGAAAAGAAATTCAATGGTCCAGGCAGCCCGAGACCGTTATTCCCGCTTTTTTACTGACGTGAGCATGGCGGGAAAATATTTTGATCTTTTTCAGCGATTGTCATAATCCAGGGATAGATAGAAATAGTTAATTTAAGGATGGAGTGAAGAGGAAATCCGATTGCCCAGGATATCCGAGGGTGTCCAAGAACCTATTTTCAAACAGAAAAAATACACTATAAT
>CAZKMO010000101.1:0-12863 GCA_964554015.1 uncultured bacterium | reverse complement strand
CTCCCCAGGAAAGAGGGTAAATAAAAAATTATTCGTATTATAGATTATAGGTACCTTGTTCATTATTATATTATGTGTCTGCCCTAGAACAATTAATTTTTTTGATTAATAATGACCTGCACTCATCAAGTGCCATAAGGGGATTAAATTAAATGCGGAAAAGATATACATACCTTACTGCTTTGATAGTAACAGGTATCTTTATCATAACTTCTTTATATCCAGTACAAATCCTGGGATCCCTTGCAGAAAAAAAAACTCCCTATATGTGGTTGTTGCAGGAATGCAATAAGGATGTATTTAAAAAAACATTCGAATACCCTTTTTTAGTTATATTGTCTGAAAAAAATAAAAAAGAATATATGGATCTTGATAGCCTTAAAGAAAAGAAGGAATATATTGAGTATTATTGGAAAAAAAATAATCCTAATCCTCTTATGCCCGATAATGAGTCTCTTCAAATTTTTATGCAACGCTATAATTATATAAAAAAGCATTTTTCTTATCCCAAACCCCCCTATTTTGATGACCGTGGTAAATATTACCTAAGATATGGTGAGCCATCCTATCGATTTACAGAACCTTCACAGATAAAATATGCTAAATTATTCAAAAGTGATATAATAACTTCTTTCCTGGGATCAGTATATACAAAATCGAGATTTAGAAAAATCTACATCCCGGTTGATTATTCTGTTCAAGGTAATGAAACCTGGGTATACCATTTTGTAGGAGAAAGCAAGCAAAATGAGCTGGTGTTTAATTTTATAGCAGAGGGAAATTTTTTCAGAGAGGTGGAATCCCTGGATAATGCAATTATATATCCTCGAAAAAGTGAACTAATATATTTTTACTGGGCTGATATGATAAAAGATAGAAGCACAGCAACCCAGTCTCTGTCAATTTTTAATACTCTTGAAGAAATTTTAGATTTTGAGCAGGATGTAAGAAATGCAGCTGCCCTAGGACATGCACATACTAGTTTTCACGATATTAATGATCCTCATCAAAAACTTCTGCACATAAAAAACAAGTTAAAAGTAGAAGTTAAAAGAAAGAATTTTGCTTCTCCCCAAACCCTATTTACTCCAAAAGAAACAATACAAGAGTTATTGTTTTCTGATGATATTGTACAATTCAAAGGTTCCCAGGATACAACCATACTTTCAATTAATTATTTTGTACCTTTATCTCATAATTTTAACCAAGATACCAAAAAATATCCATTTAATACTCTCTATTTACAGTATGGATGTCTCTTTGAAAATCAGAAGCTGCAGAAAGTAAAAGAAAAAAGGGATGAGAAAAGCTACAAATTAAAAACTGTATCCGGATTAAATAATCCCTATCTTATTAATACCATTAGGTTACCTTTACTTTCCCAACCGGGAAGAATTACTACACAAGTAATAGACGAACTGACCCAAAAAAAAGGATTTGTAAAACGGAATATTGTTTTAAGGGATTTTAGTACTCCAGAGCTTTGTATCAGTGATATTCAGTTCTGTCAGCAGGTAGAAGACTCTTTATATAAAAAATTTTATCCCATCATACAAAAAAGCAGGATCAGTGTTATACCCTATCCTTATGAAAGGATAAAGAGATCAGATCAGTTATTTTGTTATTTTGAAATTTATAATATTAAGACAGGAGGAATACAATCACAGTATGAGGTCTCTATAGAGTTACAAACTACTCTGCAGGAAAAGGGGATGTTAGGAAAAATTTTCGGTGTTTTTAACAGCTCCCCGGAAAGTTCCATAATCATACATCAAACGAGGCTGGTGGAGAAGGATGATTCCCAGGAGTTGATAGGCATTGATTTTAGTAATTTGCACCCGGGATACTACACTCTCACTTTACGAGTAACTGATAATGATAATAAAAATATTTCAGCCGCAGTATCAAGAAAGATACAAATTACAGAATGAAAAATAAGAGTATAAAGGAAAAATATGAAAAAATTCAAAAGAACATTACCCAGTACTTTATTCTTTTTAACAATTATGTTACTTCTTCTTTCTACTAGGGCAGGAACTACAGGTGCTTATGGACAGAAAAAAAAATCTCCCTATATATGGTTACTGAAAGAATGCAGTCAGGAAGTATTTAAAAAAACATTTGAATACCCTTTTTTAACCTTATTGGATGAAAATTTAAAAACCCAGTATGAGAATCTAAAAAGTCTGGAAGAAAAAAAATCTTTTATACATTACTATTGGAAACAGAATAATCCCAATCCTCTTGAGGAGAAAAATGAATTTCTGGAAAATTTCATTCAACGCTGTCATTATGTAGAAAAAAATTTTTCCTATTCCCAACCACCTTATTTTGATGACCGAGGTAAATACTACTTGAAATACGGTGAGCCTTCTATCCGATTTAAGCAGGCATCCCAGAGAAAATTTGTTGATTTTTTCCGGGAACAGATAGATATGATAGGAGCCTCTTCTATAGAGGTAAGAGAATTTTTACTTCAAAAAATAAGTAAGGGAGTTGAGGTAAATCAATATTTACCTCCTGATTATTCAATACGAGGTAATGAAACCTGGGTGTACCAATTTACCAGAAATAACAGAGAAGAAGAATTGGTAATTCATTTTGTATCAGAGGGAGAATTCTTCAGAGAAGCAGAATCCCTTGACGAGGCCATTATACATCCCCGAAAAATTAAAATTCTTTATTTTTACTGGGCTGATTTGTTAAAAGCAAGAGTCACCGCTTTACAATCCCAATCAATATTTAGGGTTTATGAAAAAATTTTGGCTTTTGAAGAAGAAATAAGATCTGTAGGTACTAAAGGTCCCTATTATAGAATCTATTCTTCAGGATTTGATATGAGGAACCCCAATGCAAAATATATGTCATTTAACACTGACTTAAAAGTTCAGCTTAACCATAAAAAAAATGATGTGCCTCCAACAGTATTTACTACTAAAGAGGCTGTACAGGAGTTATTTTTTCATTATGATATTGTACAGTTCAGGGGTACAGATAATGAAACTGCTCTGGTTATTAATTATTTCACTCCCCTTGCAGAAAACTTCAAGGAAGGTAACCAGCTATCTGAATCAGATTCTATTGGTCTCCTATACGGTGGTCTTTTTGAAGACGAGATGCTGGAAAAGGTTATGGAGAGTAATATTTCTAATGCCTATAGCATCCAGAAATTAAGCGGATTACATCTTCCATATCTCATAGGTAATGTGAAGATTTCTTTACTGCCTCGACCAGGAAGAGTAACCCTACAAGTAAAAGATGCAGCGACCGATAGAAAAGGATTTGTTAAACGGATTATTCAGTTACGCGATTTCGATACGGAAGAACTCTGCCTAAGTGATATTCAGTTCTGTCAAGTTATAGAAGATTCCCTTTATAGAGAATTTTGCCCTGTCCGCCATACCAGGGGTATCAGCGTAATCCCTTATCCCTATGAGAGGATAAAAAGAAAAGATCCATTATTTTGTTATTTTGAAATTTATAATATAAAAACAGGTGGTATACAAGCGCTGTACGATATTTCGCTTGAGGTTAAAACTGCCCCGCAAAAAATAGGGTTGCGGCAAGAAGCAGCTGGCAACCATACGTTACCGGAGAATTCAATAAGTATACACCATACCCGCAGTGTTGAACAGGATGATACCCGAGAATTAGTGGGCATAGATTTTAGTAATCTAAAGAAAGGACATTATACTCTCACGGTACGGGTAACTGATACTGATAATCAGAATATTTCAGCTGCAGTAACTAGAAACCTCCAAATTACAGAATAGGGGAACAAGCTTCATTTTTAACCATAGGAAATTTATTTCAAATGTAGATAAATCCAATTATTTTGTTAATATTGAAGGGAAATAACATGATAAAAAAAAATATTCTATTAATATCATGTATTCTGGGTATGTGTATGGTTGACCATGCCCTTTCCCAGACCATTTTGGGAAAGGTTATCAGCCAAGAAACTAATACTCCCATATATGGTGTGAATGTATTTTTGATAAATACAGATGCTGGATGTGCCACAGATGAAAAAGGCAATTTTAAGATCGAAAATATTCCTCCGGGAAATTACTCTCTGGCTGTACACCATATTGGATATGAAAATCAATATTTTCAAATTAAATTGTACGAAGGTGATATTAAGGAATTTCTGGTAACATTAAAAACAAAAATTATTGAGGGAGAGAAAATTCAAATAACTGAAAAGAAATTGAACTGGAATAAATATTACGAAATTTTTAAACCTTGCTTTTTGGGTGTTACTTCTAATGCTGCCAAATGTTATTTAAGGAATCCTCTGAAATTAAATTTTAAAATTTCTGATGATAAATCAACCCTAATAGCCTCTGCAGATGAAATGTTAAAAATTGATAATTACAGTTTGGGATATCATTTAGAAGTTATTTTAGAACATTTTGAATATTCCTTTATCAATCAAACCAGAAAATATTTAATCTATCCCAAATTTCAAGAGATGAAATCTAAAGATAAAGCCAAATTGAAACAATGGAAAAAGAAACGAAGAACAACCTATAAAGGTTCTTTGGAACATTTCTTGTCAACCTTGATCACAGAAACAACTTTAAAAGAAGGATTTAAAGTCTTCGAAAAATCCGGGATTAGTACAAGTCTTTATACCTATGATATTTCAGATTTTAATCTTACGGTAATGGACAGTTTATTAAAAACCTTTAAAATTACTTTTGATTCCCATCTGGATATAAAATATCCTTATTTTGCCAAAAATATTTATATTTCAGGAATTGAAAATAACACAAATGAGGTTATCTTTATTCAGAATGGATACTTGCTCAATCCCTTATCGGTCACTGTTTATGGAAAATGGGCAGAATATGGAGTTGCTGATCTGCTGCCCTGGTATTATATTTATTAAATTAATAAAATATTTCAAAAAATTATATCTATTAAGGAATGATTACAGCATCTGCAGATAAAAAATCCCCTCTGGTTAGTATAATCATCCCCACCTTTAATCGAAAAGAAAGAATCGAAACCGCCATTGTATCGGTTTTAAATCAAACCTATAAAAATTTTGAGTTAATTATTGTTGATGACGGATCTAGGGATGAAACGGGAAAGGTTATAAAACAGTATGGAAATCATTTATTATATTTTTTCCAAACCAACCAGGGAGTTTCGGCAGCCCGAAATCTGGGCATAGAGAAATCAAAGGGAAGCTATATTTGTTTTCTTGATTCGGATGATGAATGGTTAGAAAACAAGTTAGAAACTCAGGTAAACTTAATCAGAGCAAATCCTCAGATAAAAATATGTTTTACAGATGAAATTTGGATTCGAAACGGTGTCCGGGTAAATCCTAAAAAAATTCACCGAAAATATTCCGGCTGGATCTATCAAAAATGCCTGCCTCTCTGTATAATCAGTCCTTCTTCGGTTATGATTCACCGGGAGGTTTTTGAACAAGTAGGCAGGTTTGATCCTCAGATGAACGTGTGTGAAGATTATGATTTATGGTTAAGAATCAGTCACCATTATCCCATTACCTTTATCCCTCAACAGCTGATTATTAAAAGGGGTGGACATCAAGATCAGCTGTCCCGAAAGTACTGGGGCATGGACCAATATCGGGTCAGGGCCCTGGAAAAAATGTTGCAGAATTATACATTATCTCCAGCTGACAAAAAAGCAACCCTAAACATGCTGTATAGAAAATGTGAAATTTTAGTAAATGGTTTCAATAAGCGAGGAAAAAAACAAAAAGCAGAATATTATACTTCCCTAAAGAAAAAATGCGATTAATTATGCTGGTGTTTTTTTCTTTTTATTGGGTATATCAAAGATAATACCTTTATTACTGAAAAAGAAAAGATCCCCAATGGTAAGTCCGATCGACTGTCTCAGAGGTTTCCAGTTATCTTTATAAGCTTCACTAAATACTTTGGTTCCTTTTTCATCTTTAGTGATTACCTTTACCCTATGAGGATAATTTCTGTTAATCATAAAAGGAGAATGAGTGGTATAAATGATTTGATTTTTCTTGGATAAATTCTCTAATAATTGGGTTAAATCCTTTTGGCCGGAGGGATGAAGATGCACTCCCGGTTCATCAAAAAGAAATACATATTCATTGATATTAGCATCATTGGTGGCTGCCAGAAAATTTATATAAAAAGACAGATACCAAAGAAAACCGTTGGAACGGCTTTTAGGGGTATCATATACTGTGGTTTCATCACTAAAATCAATATAGAGAGTTTTACCGTTTACCCGTAATTTGATTTCCAGAGATGGTTCCTGCGACCATACCTGCTGGATTCTTTCCGTAGCCACTCGACTGGCTTCTTCTATGGCTCTCCTGCCATGGGTGGAATCATCAAATACTATAGAAGGATCATTAATACCGCTGATTTTAAGCAGATTTCTTTCCACATGATATTTATTATCCTTTTTGGTTAATTCGTCAAAGTTGATCCGATCTTTAATAAGGGTGAGGGAATCAAAATAGAGGATTTTGGGAATTAGAGCAAAGAGAGGCTTTACCGAACCTACAGAAAAAGTTTTATCTTTAATTATGATTTTATAATTTTTCTGATTATTGCCTTCTTTTCTCAGGATAAAGCTGTCAATAGAACTAAAACTGGAATGAATATTAGTAAGTTTTTCCTTATCACCTTTGTTGAGTTGGGAGAATTCAAGATCAACAATCGGAGGTTTACCAGATTTATAGAGGTCAGAGAACTGACAGGTAAGATTTAAATCAAGCGTTACTTCCGGATTAATTGCTTCCACAGCTTTTAAAACGTTGGTTTTTCCTGATTCATTGGGACCAATGAGTAAAGTTATATTAGGATCCAGAGGAAGAGACAGCCGATTTATAGATTTAAATCCATTGATAACTAATTTTGAAATTACCATGCAACCTCCTTACAAAAGAGATGGTAATAATTTATACGAATTAATGAAAAAATCAAGAGATATTAAAAAATTTATTTCATTAAAATTAGTGAATAAGTATATTAATTGCCTGTCAATTATATAATTCCCAGCTGATACCGATACGGTAAAATGAGTAGGGAATGAATACATGATAGGTTCCAGAAACCTTCTGATTAAGCATATTATCAACCGAAAAAGTAATATAGGTATGATCCATAACTCTAAAAGATGCCTTGGTATTAAGAATTGCTTTAGGAAGAGCTGTTTGTCTGGTAAAAATATGGGCATCGGTTAAGGTGAAAAAAGAAAATTCTGACCAATATTTAAGAGAGGCGAACAGAGTGATATAAAGATCATCTTTAAAAAAGCCATGGCTCCAGGAAAGGGCGGTTAATCCCTGCAGACGAGGAAGATCGATATGGTTTAGAGAATCCTTATTCAGAGATTTAATTAAATCAAAAGAAGAAGAGAAATGTACATTTTTAAAAATATTAAAAAATATGGTAGAATTAATACCGGTATACGTGGTACTGAAATTGTTTTCATAACTGAGTATATTCTGATTGGCTTGTTTCAGCTGGGTAATTGAGATAAGATTATTACCTGACTGGTAATATAATAAGGCCGAGAAATGATAATTCTGCAAACTTCCGTATTGACAAAAGAATTGTATTCTTTCACTCTGCTCGGAAAGTAAACCAAAATTTTCCTTATAGGTAAGGTCAACATTTCTATAGTTATAATTATTTCTGGACAGAGGAGTACTTAGGAAAAGGGGGAACCCATACCTGCAGGGAAGTTCCGGTAATCTGGCGTTTTGATTATATTCAATAGAAATATTTAGATCATCCCTGGAAACATAAGAGAGAAGGCCAGAAAATTTTAAAGCAGGATCAGTATATTTTGAATCAGTAAGGTTCAAGGAAGAAAGAAAATTTATGGTTTTAGGCAAGGGGATATTAAGATGGAGAAAAAAATTCCTATAAAAGTAAGTATGCTTAATCCTACTGGTATCAGTTAGATTGCAATGAGAATAATCCAGACCCCAACTGAGAGGGAAAAATAATTTTGTATTCTGTACAATTTTCAGTTGCTGGGATTGGTAGGATAACTTTTCCGGAGGATAGAATCGAAATTCTTTCAACTTCATTTTTTCAGAAATATAATGTAACCAGACAGAGGTTTTCAGGTTAGGCAGATCAAGAGAAGAACGCAGAGTATGATCTATGCGAAATATATTTCTGGAAGGCGCAAGAGAAGTATCCTGAGGTATATTAAAGGGTATTTTTAAAGAATGACGGTTACTTAATAGATCATATCTGAATTTGGTATAATCATTGAGGGAATATAGTAAACCCGCCCGAGTTATCTGGGCCTCATATTTCCTGTAGGGAAGCTCTTCATTGGTACTTTTTCTTACTCCGAATTTCTTCAGCATCACTCCGGAAAAAATTTTAATTTTTGATCCGATGGGTTGACCATAGCTTACATCAAAATCACTGTAGAGTCCTGATCCTGTACAATATACAAATTTTGTATATGGTTTGTTTTCCGTAAATTCTTTAGTGGTTATATTAATTACTGCCCCTACTGCATCTATACCAAAAGGATTAAGGCCGGGATAAAGATCAATTTTTTTAATGGTTTCCACAGGAATAAAAGATAAATAAGGTATGTCGGAAAGATAATCCTGCAGGGGTAAGCCATCCATAAGAATGATGGAGTGGTTCTCTCTGGTTCCATTCCTTAAAAGGGATTGGTATTGGCCCGGGGTCTGGACTCCGAACTGATAGATACCCGGTAAATATTCCAATAAGCTGCTCAGTGAAAGAAACGGCTTTTCCCAATCTCTATCCATGTCCAGAGTATAGTGAACAAACACGGAATCATCAATAACCTGAGGAAATACGGTAAGATGAACAACAACCGTTAATAATACAACAATAATATAATAATATTTTTTCATAACTAACGTATAATGTGAATTATGGTTTTATTATTCTTCAGTGTTTTAATTAAGAAGGGAACAACTGCAAAAAAAATTATCATATTTGATATAATATGCACAATATAAAAATGAAGTCCGGTTAAAATAGTGGTAAAAAATCTGTTAAGAGAAAATCCCATTGAAATAATAAAAGATAAATTGGTACAAAAAGCAAAAAAGACAGTGGCAATGAGACCGGCACCGGAAAAAGTAAGATGGGTTTTGATATGATTGGTCACGCCGACACCGGCAAATAAACCTCCCAGGAAGCCAGTAAATCCCATGGAAAGTATCTGCGCCATAAAAAGCGGAGGTGAGGGTATACCATAAGGATTGGTTAAAGAAAAAATTGCCTCAGCTATCATCCCGATAAATATTCCGTTTCTTAATCCAAGTATGTAACCGGAAATAAATATGGTTGCAGTAATCATTTCAACATTGGGGATAAATAAAAATACATACCCGAATGCCACTGCCAGCGCAATACATATTCCTATCAGACAAATTTTTCTGGTATTTATGATCATAGTATTTTTATTAGATTCTTTGTAATATATTTAAATAGGTGAGAAAATACAAGAAAATTGTTATCCTTTATTTCCAATCAACCTTAGTAATGGTACTCCCATCAGAAATTAATACTGCCGCTCCCTGCTTATCCGTTCGATGGATATCAATATTAAAAAGTTCTAAGTATTGTAATACCAGCTGTGAGGGAAGATGGAATCGATTATTTTCTCCTACGGAAATGATCCCCAAATCCGGATTAACCTGTTTTAAAAAAGCATAGGTTGAAGAGGTACTGCTTCCATGATGGCCAATTTTAATAACATTACATTGCAAAGAGTGATACCTCTGTAAGATATGCTGTTCAATTTCTCTTTCAGCATCACCCATAAAAAGAATTTTAGTCTTACCATACATAAAATAGGTAACCAGTGATTGATTGTTTACATTAAACCGAACTTTTTTTGTTTCATTTTTCTGATGTTTTGAAGGTGAAAGAAAATACAATTTACAGGTTGACAGAATCAGACTATCCGGCGAAGTGACTTCATAAAGTTCAATATTTCTTTGTTTGACTGCTTTAAGAAAGCTGCCATACATTGAGGTCTCATAGGGACAATTGGAATAATAAATTCGGTCAATATTAAAATTTTCTATAATATGCAACAATCCACCAACATGGTCACTATGGGGATGAGTGAGAATCACATAATTAATTTTCTTTAATCCTTTTTTATTTAAATATACAGATATGATTTGTTTACCATTATCAAAAAAACTAGATTTCAGGCCACCATCAATAAGTACTGTTTTGCGGCGAGGAGTGATGAGTAACGCAGCATCCCCCTGACCAACATCGAATTGTATCCATTGGACCCGGGAAGAATGGTTATCAACAACGGATTTCCAGATAAGAATATTCAAGCAAAGCAACAGCAGAAATAGTAAATATTTTCTATATTTCAGCACATTAAAATTAACAATTAAAAAGAATCCTAGGAAATAAAGGATTATTATGCCAATATGAGGAGAAGGTATAGTGAGGTAAGAAAACTTAAAATGTGCAATCCAGGTAATAACAGATACAAAAGAAGAAACCAGTAGATGTACCAGCCCTGCATAGATGGAAGCCACATAAAAAGAAATTGTTGAAAAAAAAATGGTAATAAAACTCAATCCTACCATAAGTGCAGCCAGGGGAATGGCCACAAGATTAATGAGTAGGGATAACAGAGGAATTCTATTAAAATAATAAGCTGATATAGGGAGAGTACCTATGAGAGCGGAAAATGATATAAAAAAAGTTGCTAACAGTTTAGCACGCCAAGGATGCCGGGATTTTATTTTTAAATACAGAGGCAGATTTATAAGTTTATCATAAAAATATACAATTGAGCTTATAGCAGTAAAAGTCAGAATAAAACTCAGAGAAAATAAATTATAAGGATTGATTAGGATAAGTATTAATCCAGCCAGTCCGATAATATTAAAAGGTTGTATTTTTCTCTCCAGAGCAATAGCGCCCAGATAGAGAGAAGACATAACCGCAGCTCTGAAAACCGGAGGATGAAATTCAGTTAAAAGAGTATAAAAAACTAAGATAATAATAGTCAGTATAATACGGATAACAGGGGGGAAACGAAAAAGATTAAATAAAGTCATACAGATTACCAGAACAAAACCAACATGCAGTCCACTGACAGCCAGAATATGAATTATGCCGGTTTTGGAAAAGCTTTCCCATATATGTTCGGGTATCAACTCTTTATCTCCCAATAGTAAAGCTTGTATTAGGGAACGGGTGGAAGGGGAGGGAAACATTTTATCAATAATCTCAATCATGTATCTACGTACGGGATAAATAATATTTCTGAGAATGATATTTCCTTTCTCGGGTTCAGTTCTGGATACAATGTTATTGAGATAAAGAATATAAAAAATGTTTTTATGAGATAAATATTTTTTATAATCAAAACCCCCCGGATTTCGTATTCCCTTGGGCCTCTTTATTATTCCTTTTAAGATAACCTGACTGCCATAGCCTAAATTCATACTTAATTTTTCATAGTCCTTAACTAAAATTTTAAAATCCACCTTATGGATTTCTTTCTCCCCTATTACCTGCGTTACCTTTAGCATATATTCTAATTTATTTTTTTTACATTTGGGATCATGTATCAGATATCCCTTTATGGTTGAGGACTGATTAACGGTAATGAATCCAAAAGAGGGATTACGAGTGAAAAAATACTTAAAGCCTTGAAAATGACATATACCAGCAGCAATAATGGATAAAAATAATAAAATTTGAAAAAATTTACTGTGAACATATCGAGAGATGAAAAAAAGTACTGAAATGAGAAAAAGTATAAATAATATCAGGGAAAATACCAAGGGGAAGGGCAAATAAATTGCGCTAAGTATACCCAGGGAAAAAAGAATGAAAGTTTTAAACGAAGGGGTATTAAACATTTACATCATGTATATTTGTTAAAAATTTATTATACTATTCTTCTGGAGTTTCCTTTGTGGTTATGGTAATGCCTGTATACCCATAAAAAATTGAAACCAAGGGAGTTAAAAGATTTAAAAATGCATAGGGTAAATACAACAGAGGACTTACTCCCAAAGTTGCAAACATAAATGCTCCTCCACTGTTCCAGGGAACCAGGGAAGAAGTAAGAGTGCCGGAGTCTTCCAGACAGCGGGAAAGATTCTTAGGCTCCAGATTTCTCTTCTCAAAGGATTTTTTATACATTCTGCCGGGAATAACAATGGCCATATATTGGTCACAGGCGATAATGTTCATTACTATACAACTAAGAATGGTAGTGGTAATAAGGGAGCCGGTCCGCTTCACTCTTTTTAAGATAACTCCGGCAATTGCTTCCAGCATGCCGGTTTTTTCCATAATACCTCCATAAGTGAGGGCACAAATTATCAAGGCAACTGTTTCCATCATGCTTAACAGTCCCCCCCGAGTAAGAAGATTGTCAACAAATATATAACCGGTCTGGGAAACATATCCTGAAAAGGCAGCATTCAATACCGGCACTAGAGAGATTGATTGAAACATAAGAGCAAACAGAACTCCAATAAAAGATCCCCCAATTAAAGCTGGTAGAGGTGATATTTTTTTTACTACCATTATAATAACCAGACAGGGAGGTATCAAAAGTACCGGATGCAGGAAAAAATTGGCGTGTATAGTGGTCAGGATAGATTCAATTCCTTGGGTATCAAGATTATTGGAGGAAAATTTTGAACCCAAAATGATATAAAGAATTATGGTTATTATATAAGCAGGACCAGTAGTATAAACCATATGCCCGATATGATCAAACAAATTAGCCCCGGCAATGGCAGAGGCAAGATTGGTGGTATCTGAAAGCGGAGACATCTTATCCCCAAAATATGCACCAGATATGATAGCGCCCCCTACCATAGGTAC
>CAZKMO010000100.1:0-13020 GCA_964554015.1 uncultured bacterium | reverse complement strand
AGCCCGGTTTCCTGTATCTATGGATCCTATGGATCCGGAGGAGTAATAAACATTATAACCAACTCCCACCTTTCTGATAATAAAACCAGGCTAAAAGCCACTCTGGGCAGTTTCGGAAGACAAACCTGGTCCGCTTCCCAATCCTGGAATACTAAGCAGTTTGCCCTGGGGATTGCTCTGGAAAGAAAAAAGTCAAATGGTTACAGACCGGTTACCGATTATTCCCTAACCACTGCCTCTATTAACACTAAGCTGAATTATTGTAAGAAGAGTTTTACTTTTTATACTGGCTTCACCGACAAAAATTTTGGGGCTAATGGCTTTTACGCACCCTATCCCTCCCGGGAAAAAACCAAGGCCCTGCATACCAGAATCAGCTTTGACCTGCAGGTTAATCCCCTACTATTTGTTACCTCTGACATCTTTGGTCGATGGCACAATGACGATTTTATTCTGGATAAAAACCAGCCCCAATGGTACAGAAATAAACATACTTCCACTATTGCCGGTTTCCGTATACAAACAAATTATATTTTCCGTAACCAAAATAAAATCACTGTGGGGGTGGAAAGAATTACAGAAAGCATGCAAAGCAAAACCCTGGGAAACCATGAGCGAAACAAACTGGGGATATTTTCCGAAATTATTTTCCCATTGCTTCATAACGTCACCCTTAATTCCGGCATACGGGCAGATCTGCAGAATAAAGGGGGAATTAATATATCCCCTTTCCTGGGAGGCAGTTATGCTTTTACTCCAAAAATAAAAGGCTGGATAACAACCGGTACAATATTCAGATTGCCTACCTTTACGGAACTGTATTATGCCTCACCTGCCAACCTGGGTGATCCTGATCTGCATCCGGAAAAAGGCTGGTCCCTAGATATGGGCCTGTCCCGTAGGCATTCCAGGGGAGTGCATAAAATATCGGTTTTCTCCAGAGTGGAAAAAAACAGAATCGATTGGATGAGAAAACAAAAATCAGATCCCTGGCAGGCAACCAATATTGCTAACCTGTCGGTGACCGGATTATCGGTTTCAATCCTATATAATTGCAGCACTTTCATACAGGTTACCATGGATAATTCTTTAATAATAAAAAATCCTCTGTTTAATAGTCAAAATTCCTACAAATATTGTTCTTCCCTGCTTCATCATAATTTGATTTTTAAAACTCATTTTAAATGGCTTAAAGGACTGAATCAGGTGGTTATCTGGAATCTTAAACAAAGGGTGAATAACCATTCTTTTTCCCTAATTTCATCAAAAATATCTTATTCCTGGGATGAATGTACTGTATTTATGGAAGCGTGTAATCTTACTAACACTCGATATGAAGAAATTCCTGATATTCCCCTGCCCGGATGTAACCTGAACGGCGGCGTGGAATTTTCTTTATAAATAAATATATCAGATATATAAAATTGTGGAAGGGAAAATTTTTACCTTGACAAAATCTCACAATTGTTTTATATTACTAAACTTTTAAAGGAAAAAGTATGAAGCAAAGAAATATGAAAAAAAGAGGCATGGGTGCAAAACAGGCACTGCCGTTTACTTCCACCAATTACTTATTGTTCGGCCTAGGCCTGTTAGTGATCATTCTGGGATACATATTCTTATCAATCGGGCCCTGGAATAGCTTTTATTCCCTGACCGCAGCGCCCATTTTTCTGGTTATAGGCTATTGTGTTATTTTCCCGATAGCCATACTCTATCATAAAAAAAAGAATACTTAAAAGGGCGATTAGCTCAGCTGGTTTAGAGCGCTTGCCTTACAAGCAAGAAGTCACTGGTTCAAATCCAGTATCGCCCACCGTAATTATAGTTCTTTTTCACGTACGTAGTAATATATCTAACAGGGGCTGTAGTTCAATTTGGTTAGAGCACCGGCCTGTCACGCCGGAAGTTGCGGGTTCAACTCCCGTCGGCCCCGCTTTTTTTAATAATTCCCACCCTTTAATAACAATAATATCTTTAATAAATTTCATAAAATGCAAATTATCCATAAATTAAGTTGACAATTATAAAAAATATTTTTATAATATAAAGGATATATTGATTTTAATAGGAGTTAAAAATGAACACAACTTTTTGGGATGATATTAAAGCAGCCTTACATTCCGGTGCCACTATTATTGCCGATAAATCGGAAGAATACCTTGCCTATACCATTTTAAAAAAAGAAATCTTTACTCTTAATCACCAGCAAAGAAAATTATATGCGGAACTGGGACAAAAAACCTATACTATTATAACTAAAAACAAGGATGCCCAGGTGGCCTCAAATCTCAAGGTTAAGGAATTGATCCAAAAAATTAAAAAAGTTCAATCAGATTTAAAAAACCAGGAAAAACAGCTGCAGCAATTAAAAAAAGAAGCCGCTCAGAAACAGAAAAAATCGCCTCCGGCTTCGGGAAAAAAAGCGGCTGCCCCAAAAAAGACATCCCCGAAAAATAAAAAATCATCTCCCCAGGCCGGGAAAACCGGTAAAGGAAAAGCTTCCTGAAAATATTGGCGCCTAAAAACTGGTTATTCCTGGTTTTCTTTTTTCCCTTCTGTCTTTTTCCCCAAACAAGTATTGACAGCCTTCCCCTGATAAAAAACAAATCCCAGCGATTTCCCCTGAAAGAAATTAATCCTCTGAAGATCCTTTCCCTTAGTTTTGTGGGAGATCTGCAAATGGGGGGAAACTGCCTTCCGGTAATCAAGAAAAAAGGCTGTGATTATCCTTTTGATTCCACCCGATCCTTGATCAGCATTTCAGACCTGGCAATTGCCAATCTTGAGGCCCCTTTTACAGATCAGGGAAATCCCTGTGATAAAAAATTCACTTTTAGGGTGCCTCCCCAATACGCGGCCGGGCCAGTCAAGGCCGGCTTTGATATTGTAACCCTGGCTAATAATCATATCCTGGATTATGGTTCGGAAGGATTGTTCCAAACCCTACAGACCTTAGACAGTATGGAGATTAAATACTGCGGGGCAGGAGGGAATGTATCCGAAGCCGAACAGCCCTGTATGGTTAGTGCTAATAACTGTAAAATAGGATTTTTGGCTTATTCCCTGACCTATCCGGCCGCATTTTGGGCCCGAAAAGATCGCCCCGGTACTGCTTATCCCAACCTGAAAAAAATTAAGGCTCAGATAAAAAAAATCAGGGGTGACTGTGACTTAATTGTGGTGGCTTTTCACTGGGGGGGAGAATTACTGGAGTATCCCAAACCTTATCAAAAATATTATGCTCATGCGGTTATTGATTTGGGAGCCGATATAGTTGTCGGACACCATCCTCATGTACTGCAGGGAATAGAATTGTATAAGGGTAAATTCATTGCCTACAGTTTGGGTAACTATGTTTTTGGATCCTACAGCAAAAAAGTTTCCTATAGTATGATTCTGAAACTGCGATATGACCACCGGGGATTATTGTACGCCCACATAATCCCCATAGATGTGTTTAATCCCCGGATTCAATTTCGTCCCACGGTTATAAGAGGAAATAAACGGAAAGATATCCTCGAAAAACTGAATACCATTTCTTTACCTTTAAATAACCATAAAAACATTATCCGGGCATCTGGATTAATCATTTATCCGGGATAACAAAAAATAAAATATTCCTCGATAATAGTAAAAAAATTTTTTATATTATATTCTCTGGTCAATTAATCAAAATAAGATTAAAAAGGAGGCATCTTTGCCCTATATACCCTCCACTGAAGAAAACAGAAAACAAATGCTGAAAGCAATCGGCGTTTCTGATTTTGAAGAACTCCTGCAGGACATACCGGACACCTTGCGATTTAAAGGTGATTTTGATCTCCCCCGGCCTCTGTCAGAAATAGAAGTAACCGGACTTCTGCAAAAACTGGCTGATAAAAACAAACATACCGGCACCCATGCCTGTTTCCTGGGAGGCGGAGCCTATGATCACTTCATACCGGCAGCTGTTGATCATATAATCTCCCGACCGGAATTCTATACAGCCTATACCCCCTATCAGCCGGAAGTCAGTCAGGGAACCCTGCAGGCTATATACGAATATCAGACTATGATTGCCAATCTAACCGATATGGACGTTGCCAATGCTTCAATGTATGACGGTGCCTCAGCTCTGGCCGAAGCAGCCCTGCTGAGTGCTCATCATACCGGAAAAGAAGAAGTCCTTATTTCCAAAACTGTCCATCCCTTCTACCGGCAAGTGGTGAAAACCTATTGTAAGCGAAGCGGCATACACTTAAAGGAGATTGATATAGCTGATTATCTTACTGACCTGGATCAGCTTAAAAACATGGTAAGTAAAAATACAGCCGGTCTTCTGGTGCAGCATCCTAATTTTTTCGGATTTTTAGAGAATCTGCCGGAAATGGAAAAAATCATTCATGGAGTTGAGGGTTTATACACCATTTCAGTAGATCCCATTTCACTGGGAATTTTAAAGCCGCCGGGACAGTACAACGCCGACCTAGTAACTGGTGAAGGCCAGTCCCTGGGCAATCATCTTTCCCTGGGAGGCCCTTATCTCGGTATCTTTGCCGCCAAGAAATCCCTGATCAGGAAAATGCCGGGCCGGATTGCAGCTGTAACCGAAGATACAGAGGGGAGACGGGGATTTGTGCTGACTCTGCAGACCCGGGAACAGCATATACGGCGGGATAAGGCCACCTCCTCAATTTGTACCAACCAGCAGTTATGTGCTCTGGCTGCCACTGTGTATATGGCCTTAATGGGTAAAAAGGGAATCCCGGCCGTGGCCCATCTCTGTCTGCAAAAAGCTCACTATCTGGCTGAAAAACTGGCTGCAATTGATAAAATAGAACTTTTAGCAAACCATCCTTTTTTCAAGGAATTCGCTGTAAAGACTCCGGTTAAGGCGGATACCATTATCAATCATATGAGAACGAAGAATATTTTTGCCGGTATTGATCTCTCCAGATTCGATTACCCTATAAACAATGCTCTTCTGATCGCGGTTACGGAAAAACGGACTAAAGCAGAAATGGATAGGTATGTGGAAGTTATGGAGGAGATTGTCAGTGATAAGTAGTCGGAAACCAGTGATCTTTAAATGGAAAAAATAAAAGAAAAAAGACAAAAGAAAAAAGATAAAACATGAACAGTGTCGTCCTGAAAAAAGTTTACAGTTTTTCAAATTAAACACTCCATATTGTCATTCTGAGCGACTAAAGGGAGCGAAGAATCTCATGCCGCCAAGTAAGGAGGATTCGCGTAATTCAGCCTGGTAAAGAATGAACCTTTAAGAAAACTATATTCTATGGTCAGCAAAACTATTTGTTTTATAGTACTTTCATTGGCACGAGATCCTTCGTCACTACGTTCCTCAGGATGACAAAATTGTTAATTATTTCTGTAGATTAAAAACAATCAAGGGTAAGGAAAATGAAAAAAATACTAGCGTTGGTCATTATTTCTGTCGTTTTACTGAACCTTATCTCCTGCGGGAAAAAAGAAAAGGAAGTGGAAGAAACCTTACAACTCAGGGAAAAAGCAGAAGCGGAAGTTGAGCTTCCCCAGCCCCAGTGGTCCCAATCCTTGGCTATCCTTAATGCTTCTCCTTCTGGGAATAAGACAGCTGATCTATTCGGTTCCCTGTTTAGAGAAAGACTGTTTCAGACCATCGGAAACCATACTGATTTAAAAACTGTCCTGGTAACCGATTCCTTTACCCCAGAGAATAATGATTATCTCCTGACCGCTGAGGTTAAAAAAGACAATGCAATTATGCAGGTAGATGTCAGAGTATTGGATGTACAAAACGATTCAACTATCTTCCGTAAATCCTATCAGAAGGAAACAGGATCTTTTCTGGTATTAACCGAACAAATAACCGCTGATTTACCCTCTGAGATAATTTCTTCAGCCAGCCTTTCCTTATCCACTCCCAACCAGAAGTTTTCTTCAGAACTCATGGATAATTATATAGAAGCTGTTTCTTTATTCCAAAAAAATACGCATGAAACTACCGATGAGGCAGTCAAAATCTTTAAACATATACTCAGGCAGGATTCCAGCTTTGTACTTGCCTATACGGGACTGGCCCGATGTTATCTGCAGATTATCTATAAGGAATGGAGTAAGAATTTAATCTGGTTGCAGCTGGCCCGGGAAGCCGCCCGTAAAGCTTTGCAAAAGGGCGAAGTGGCGAAATCTCATTGTATTTTGGGAAAAGTATTTATTAAATACGGAGATTATAAAGAGGCTGAAGATCACTTCCGTAAGGCCGTAACCATCAATCCAAACCTGGCCGAGGCCTGGACCGGACTGGGAAATGTGTATAATTTTTATGGTCTTTACAATCCCGGTAGGAAAGCCTTTTCCACTGCCTTGGAACTGAATCCAGAGGCGGTGGATGCCAGAATAAGTCTTTGTATGCTGCAGGCAGGCCTGAAAAAATATGATGAAAGTTTTCATACTATTAAGCAGGGTATTATTCTGCATCCTGATAAACTTTATTTCCATTCCTTGGCCGGATTAGTTCTTCTGTATCAAAATGATCTGGACCAGGCAGAAAAAGAAATTGCTATCGGACTACAAAGTAATCAATATAACATTTTCTCTCATGCTGTATCAGCCATGATTCAGGCCCGTAAAGCACATCCGGATCAGGCGCTGGCCGAAGTAGAGTTGGAAGTAAAACCCTATGTGAACAACAACCCTTCCCTGGCAATCGCAGTGGCTGCAGTGTACGCCCTCCTGGATAGAAAGGGTCTGGCTGTGCAGTGGATACAAAAAGCACATGAACTCGGATTCCAAGAATATTTGTGGCTTCTCAATGATCCCCATTATAATAATCTCCGAAATGATGAACGCTTCCTAGCAGTTATGGACACTCTGAAAAAGGAATGGGAGCGGAATCTGAAAAACTATACATCTTCAGAGATTCAGACTCAGCAGTCTGATGAATAAATAGTCAGGCAGATGTAGATACTGAATTGAAGGATTCACCTAATGTTTAAATCAAATAAAAAATTAAGGATACATAGATCTGAACTGTTAGACATAAGTGAATTAAATTATGGGAGGACAAAATGCAAAAAAATAATGGTACGGCTCTACAAAAAAAATGGGCTCTGTATTTTTTTCTGATAACTGCAATGTTTATTAATTGTACAACGCCAAAAAACACTTCCCAGGTAACACCGCCGGATGTTGAAAAAATTCCTAAAACCTTAAGTATACTCGGTGACACCAGAGTAGATAATTATTACTGGCTCAATCAGCGGGATAATCCTAAAGTGATTGAGTACCTGAAGGCTGAAAATGCCTACCAAGAAAAAATGATGAAGCATACGGAAAAATTACAGAATAAACTGTATAAAGAAATAGTAGGCAGAATTAAAAAAACCGACAAATCAGTCCCCTATCTGAATAACGGGTATTATTACTACCACCGGTATGTCAAAGGGAAAGAGTATCCCATCTATGCCCGCAAAAAGGGTAGTGTGGAAGCTGAAGAGGAAATACTGCTCAATGTACCGAAGATGGCCAAGGGATATTCTTTTTACCAAGTACGGGGATTAAGTGTCAGCCCCGATAATCGCTTCCTGTGTTTCGGGGTAGACACAGTAAGCAGGAGAAAATACACTATCCATATTAAAGATCTGCAAACCGGTAAGATTTTAGCTGATAAAATACCCAATACTACCGGTGGTGCTACCTGGGCCAATGATAACAAAACCGTCTTCTATGTAGTAAAGGACAGTACCTTGCGCCCCCATAAAGTTATTCGTCATATTCTGGGTACAGATCCTTCTCAGGATGTGGAAATATGGCATGAAAAGGACAATACCTTCGACACCTATGTGGGAAAAACCAAATCAAATCAATATATTGTTATCGGATCCTACAGTACTCTTTCTACAGAAATGAGAATTCTTAAGGCGGATACACCCTACGGAACTTTTACTGTATTCCAAAAACGGGAGCCGGATCATGAATATTCCATTTATCATTTTGAGGATAGATTTTATATCCTCACCAACTGGAATGCAAAAAATTTCAGACTTATGCAGACCGGCCTTGCCTCCACCAATAAGAAGTACTGGAAAGAGGTCATTCCTCACCGTAAAGACGTTCTCTTGGATGATATCGATGTTTTCAAGGATTATCTGGCACTCAGTGAACGTAAAGACGGTCTTCGCCAAATTAGAATAATCGGTCAGCGGAACAACCAAGATTTTTATCTTGATTTTGATGAACACGTATATACCACCTATACAACCAATAACCGGGAATTTAATACAGAAAAACTCCGTTTCCAATATTCCTCACTTACTACCCCTGAGACCATCTATGATTACAATATGAGAACCGGAGAAAAAGAACTTTTAAAACAGGAGGAAGTAGTAGGAAAATTTAATCCCTCCGACTATCAAGCAGAACGATTATGGGCTACTGCCCGGGACGGAGCTCAAATTCCCATATCTCTGGTTTATAAAAAAGGGATAAGTAAAGATTCCCCCCATCCCTGCCTTTTGTATGGATATGGTTCCTATGGGTACAGCCGGGACCCCTATTTCAATTCAGCCCGCCTATCACTTCTAAACCGGGGATTTATTTATGCTATTGCCCATGTCCGGGGTGGTTCGGAAATGGGCAGGTACTGGTATGAAGATGGAAAACTATTAAAGAAAAAAAATACCTTTACCGATTTTATTGATTGTGCCCAACACCTGATCGAAAAAAATTACACCAATCCGGAAAATTTATTTGCCATGGGCGGCAGTGCCGGAGGACTATTAATGGGAGCAGTGGTGAATATGCGGCCTGATTTGTTTAAAGGCGTACTGGCTTTGGTCCCCTGGGTTGATGTGGTGACCACTATGCTGGATGAATCCATACCACTTACCACCAGCGAATTTGATGAATGGGGAAATCCTAAAGATAAAAAATACTATGACTATATGCTTTCCTACTCGCCCTATGATAATGTTAAAGCGCAAGCCTATCCTGCCATGTTAGTCACTACTGGACTTCACGATTCTCAGGTGCAGTATTTTGAACCTACTAAATGGGTGGCAAAGCTGCGTGACTTGAAAACGGATAATAATATCCTGATTATGGATATAGATATGGAAACCGGCCATGGAGGAGCATCGGGCAGATTTAAACGATATGAGCGTACTGCCCTGGAGTACGCCTTTATGCTTGATCAGTTAGGTATGAAAAAATAAAGATAAAGGTTAAAGGATAAAAGATAAAAGGTGTCGTCCTGAAAAAAGTTTACAGTTTTAGAAACCCGTCTTTTCTAAATGTCATTCTGAGTGAGCAATGCGAGCGAAGAATCTCACGCCTCTTAATGAAAGGCTATAAAAGTTTATACTGGAAGAGTACTATTCTTAAAAAAATTACATGCGTTGCCAGCTATACTTGCTACTTTACTTAACCCTAAGTAGCTGTCATCCTTCGTTACTTTATTCCTCAGGATGAAAAAATTATATAAAATTATTTCTTAATTTATTATATAGATAAAACAATGTTTGAGCGGCAATGATTATTAAAAAGGGGACAAAGGGTAATCTGAATCTGATTCGGGTAAAAAATACAGCATAAGATAAACCGCTGAATATAAATAGAAATAATAAATAAGAATTCACATAATTTTTTCTAATTTCTTTTATACCAAAACCAATGATGGCTAATAATAGAATAGGATACCAGGTTACAGCAATCAAGATATACTTAATTCTTTCCTGGATATTATCTGTAGATAAATTATTCCTGAAATTAAAATAATTTATAAATTTTCTAAAATATAAACCCAGGTAGTGTAAAGGATCCTGTTTTATAAAATTAAATGCTTGACTCCGATAATAATGATCGATCTCAGCTTGGTTTAAGTTTGCTATAACATCTTCTTCCACAATATCTGAAATATCCGTAGTGCCTAAATTAGGTGTGGTTAAGGGACAATTACCAAATAGTACATTTTTGCCTCCATTGGTAGATATAAAAACAAACTCATCAAATATTTTATAATTTCTCCAGGTCCAGGGGAGTAATATCAGCAAAGTAAAAAGGACAAAAACAATAAATTTGCCCAGCTTTGCTTGATGAGCTTTCTTCCATATTAAAAAAATAATAAATGGAAAAAATAATATATGCAAAGGTATCACAAAGATCAAAAAACCGTTTATTATACCTGCTATTACATATATCCATACAGATTTTGCCTGTGCCAGCAGTAGATAAATTAATAATAAAAATAGGCACATATATAATACTTGGGGATATACAGTATTGACCGTATATAAAATACTGGGATATATTAAAAATAAACCTGCTGAAAGTAGAGAAACCTGCTGATTGTTACTAATAGACTGAGCGATCTTATATATCAAATAGGCACTTACATAATATAATAATAATTGAAATAGTTTTATGACCATAATACTGTCTGAAAAAATCATAATAGCCATCAGGAAAAAAGGATATCCGGGTGGTCGACACGCATTATTTTCTACCCCGTACCGGGAAAAATGCCCTTTTTCCATAACATTATGGGCAATTGTATAGTAATCCTCTTCATCCCAATATTTAAATCTTTCACCCGTGCTGACTATAAAAAACACCGAACCCACTAGATGTAAAAAAAGAAATATGATAATTATTTTTTTATATGTTTCCATTCCTTACTCCACCCTTAAATTACTATAAAAAAAAATGTATTTCAACAAATAAAAAAATAAAGTGGGGACAATTTTCCGGCAGAAACTGTTTTTTCTTGTTTGTATTATTAGGAGATATTATATTTAAGGTATTATTAATATTAAAGGAGTATTAAAATATGGAAATTGATAGGAAAATTAATAATAAACTACTCATCTATCAGAAAAATGAGATTACCGAATATAACATTTACCTCTGGTTGGCCAAAAGACAGAAATCTACCCATAATAAAGAGGTATTTAAAAAAATTGCCGAAGAGGAACATAAACATTATAAAATCTGGCATTCTTATACTGGTCAGGAGGTGTCTCCTAACAAGTGGATGATAGGGATGTACTGTTTAATCAGCTGGATCTTCGGTTTCACCTTTGGTATTAAATTAATGGAACGAGGTGAGGAAAGTGCTCAGAATGAATATAACACTCTGAAAAAATTAATTCCGGAAGTAGAAAAGATAATACAGGATGAAGAGAACCATGAAGCATCCTTGACCGATATGCTGCAGGAAGAACGGCTGCAGTATATCGGTTCCATAGTGCTGGGCCTGAATGATGCTTTGGTCGAACTTACCGGAGCCTTGGCAGGCCTTACCCTGGCCTTTCAAAATTCCCGCCTTATTATTCTGTCAGCCTCGGTAACCGGTTTTGCTGCCGCTCTTTCCATGGGAGCTTCCGGTTACCTTTCTACCAAAGCCGAAGAAAATACTAAGGATCCTTTCAGGGCTTCGCTCTATACCGGTATTACCTATCTAATAACAGTGTTGATTTTGATCCTGCCTTTCCTGATTTTAAAAAATATTTTCCTCTGCCTCGCCTGCAGTATCTTTTTTGCCATCGCCATAATTGCCTTCTATAACTATTATGTTTCTGTTGCCAATGAGGTGAGTTTTAAAGATAGGTTTCTGGAAATGGCAATCCTGAGTCTGGGCGTTGCCGGAATTAGTTTTGGAATCGGATTGGTGCTGCGCAGCTTTTTAGGGGTGGAAGTATAGATTGTGTATATAAGTTTGTTCAGTTTTGTATCATGTATCCGAATCCTTAATTTCCTTTAAAAGATCTTTTATGTGAGGCTGTCTAAAAAGCCCAAATGCTGGTCATTCCGGACTTGATCCGGAATCTCATTAGTTATTGATTAGTAATGAGATGCTGAAACAAGTTCAGCATGACGAATAAACGTAAAATGGGCTTTTGAGACAGCTCACATGTTTACATAACCCAGATAAAAGCAATTCCTAATCACCGAAATAGCAGTATCTCTATACATCCCAAAATAGTTAAAATTATTTTTAATTAATTTTTGAAAATGTTATCGAAGGTTTTTCTTTTTAAACCAAAAATAGGCCGGTAATCCGGCGAAAACCACGGCCAGTGCAATTGAAGATTCCACCGGTCGTTCAAGATACGTAAGTACAAGAATCACTGTACTTATGGATATGAATACTAGAGGAGGCAGGGGGTAGGCAGGTAGAAAAAATTTTGTAGAAAAATGCTTTTTTAATTTAAATACAGACAAAACCGCCAAAATAGGAAATATTCCCAGGGAAAAACCTATATAGGTAAGAATCTGATCAAAGGTGCCGGTAAGGACCATAAGTGCGGCCAGGGCACTCTGAATGATTATTGCTAAAAAAGGAGTATGTGAAGAAGATCCGACTTTGGCTGCAAAACGAAAAAAATATCCTTCCCTGGCCATGGCATAGTAGATACGGGGTCCCAAGATTATAAAAGCACTGATGGAGGAAAGCAAAGCCAAGGCTATGAATAAAGAAAAATATGTTTCCAGGGAAGGGCCGAAAAGATACCGAACCGCCAGTCCGCCGATTGCTATAACTCCTTCCATTTCAGCAGGGGGAACCGCATATATAAATAAAACATTGAGCGCCAGATAAAGCCCGGTAACCACCATGGTTCCCAGTATAAGAGAAAGAGGCAGGTTCCGATCCGGATTCTTTATTTCGGATCCGATGTAAGTGGCAGCATTCCAGCCGCTGAAAGCGAAAAAAATCCAAATCAGGGATAGTCCGATCATTCTCCAGCCGGAAAGGTTCAAGGAGAATGATTCCTGGGGAATAAAGTGGGACAAATCTCCCTGCCCCCATAAGAAGCCAGCCAACAAAAAACCTAGGATAAAAATGATTTTCAGTAGGGTTAATCCATTCTGGATCCTGGTGCCGAAAGGGACACCTCTCACATGTACTGAGGTAAAGGTAAGAATAATAATAAGTGATAAGATTTTTATTAGAAGTCCGGATTCATGGATTCCGAATATATGAGCCCTTTCCATAAGTTGCGGACAGGCTCGGATTACATAACTGCTGGCAGCCAGGCT
>CAZKMO010000099.1:0-13121 GCA_964554015.1 uncultured bacterium | reverse complement strand
TATCCCTCGGGCCATTCCACTGATTATGGTAATATCCCGGGATACTAACTCAGTACAAAAATATTCTGTCGCTTGCTTTCCATACTGAGAAGGCATTCTCATGCCCACAACTGAGATACTGTTAAAATCTTTTTCTTCGATAGTTCCCTTATAAAATAAAACTACGGGTGGATTAAAAATTCTCTTTAGAGGAAGGGGATAATCAGAAGACCAATAGGTCAGTACCTTAAAATTCTTCTTTTTTATTTCAGAAATTTGTTTATCAGCAAATCTTTTATAAGTATCATCCTTTATCTGTACTGCTGTATCATAATCAATGCCAATTAAGTTCATGATTTCCTGGGTGGAAGCTTTAAAAATTACATCCAAACTTCCAAAAAAATTGTATAGTTTTAAAATACGTTTATTACCTATTCCGTTTACACCAATAAGTCGCAATAAGTTATATAATTTTTCCATTCTTTCTTACAAAAATGATATAATTTTATTAATTAAGTTATCTATACCATATCCTGTTACTGAAGAAATTTTTAAAACATCTCTGCTCATTATAGTATCAGGAAGAGATTCAATCTGTTTGTCAGTTAAAAGATCAACCTTTGATATAGTGATTATCATAGGTTTTTCCACCAAAGAATTTTTGAATTGTTTCAGTTCATGTGTAATCATTTGAAAACTGCCCTTAAAATCATTTGATTCAGTCGAAATTACCATCACTAATATTCGGGTTCGTTCAATATGTTTAAGAAAATTAATTCCCAATCCCTTTCCTACATGAGCACCTTCAATTAACCCGGGAACATCAGCTATCACAAAATGCTTGTACTTCTCATAAGTTACTATTCCTAGATTTGGTGTTAAGGTAGTAAACGGATAGGCAGCTATTTTTGGTTTTGCTGAGGAGATTCGGGAAAGTAACGTTGATTTTCCGGCATTGGGCAGCCCTACTATACCGACATCAGCCAACAATTTTAACTCCAGCCTTAATTCCAGAACCTGGGAAGTTCCCCCCTCTTCAGCAAAATCTGGAGATTGTAACGATGCCCGCTTAAAATGAGCGTTACCTCTGCCTCCTATCCCTCCCTTTGCTACGATAAATTCCTGATTATTTTCACTGAGGTCACATAACACTTTATTATTTTTTCGATTTTTAACAATAGTTCCGCAAGGCACAATAATTATCATCGATTTTCCATCTTTACCCTTTTTATTACTACCTCTCCCATTTTTCCCGTTTTCTGCCTTATAAATACTAATATGACCTAAATCGGATAAAGCAAATAAATTATGATTACTGCGAATAATAACATTACCACCCCTGCCTCCATCCCCTCCGTCCGGTCCGCCTTTAGGAACATACTTTTCACGCCGGAAACTTACACAACCACTTCCACCTTTTCCACTCTCCACTGTGATTTCAATTTCATCTATAAATCTCATAATACTTTAATAAAAAAGGCAGTGTTAATATACACCGCCTTTGCATTTATATAGTAGAATAAATTATTTTAAGCAAAAGTTTCTATTTTAGTTTGAACTCAACTGGTACCATTACCCATACACCAACAGGATCATCCCGCTGTTTAGCAGGTTTCCATTTTACACTTTTAATAGCTTTAACCGCTGCCTCATCACAACCATTATTACCTAAGCTTTTTTTAACTAGGGTATTTGTGACATTTCCATGTTTATCTACAAAAGCCCAAACTAAAACCTGACCTTCAACTCCTGCCTTTAAGGCAATTTCAGGATAGGTCAAACTCCTCTGTATGGCAGTGTAGCCTCCAACTGGCTGGGGGGGCTCATCATGAGGAATAAACCTAACCTGTAAAGACTGATCATCGGGAGGAGGTGGGGGTGGTGCTTCTTCATCCAAATTCAACATGGTGTCATCAATAGTTTCATCTTCGGGTAAGGTCTCATCTTCCGAAGGAATTGGTACAGTAGGTCTACTTGGAGGAGCAGCTGACTTTTGCTGTTCGGTTTGGGGGACTTCTTCTATATCGAGGCTGGATAATTTCTTTTCAATTACTATATCTTTTGCTTCGAATTTCTTGAAACCCTGCAAAATAATAATTGTTACTGCAAGTGAAATTATCAAACTTAATTTAAACATCTTGTTATATTGTAGTTTTAAATCTTTTGAAGGATTTTTCTTCTTTAAATCATTCTCCATCTTCATTCACCTCCCATCATTGTCCATACTTTGCACAATAATTAACTTTTAAGGCATCTGCTTCTCTCAATTCTTCATGAATATCGGTTATTAAAGACATATCTGCATTTCTATCTACTTTTAAAGAAACTATAAGTCTAGGATTTTCAACCCTTTTATCGTACATTATATGCCGAATATCACCCAAATTAACAAATTTATCATCAATCATAATTTCGCCTTTTTGATTGGCATATAAACTGGTCACGTTCTTTTTTGCTTCCAGTTTGATAATTTTTTTTGCTTCGGGTAAATTAACCGGTAATCCAGTATATTGTCTGAATACAGTAGATACCATAAAAAAGAGAAGCAGCATAAACACTATATCCGGCATAGAAGCAGTCGGAATTTCTGTTTTAAGCTTTGATTTTCTCGAAATTTTCATATAATAATACTCCCCAAAATTTAGGACGCAGGTTCCGCGATTGATATTTTAGTTGCATTTGCCATTTGAACCTGATCCAAAACTTTAATAAAATCCTGATACCTGGTTCTAGATGCTGTTTTAATTGAAACAATTAGATTTTCATTTTGAGCAAGTCTGTTTTTGATGATATCTTTTATTTGATTTACTTCTATTCTCTGTTCATCCAACATTACTTCCCCTTGATTATTAATCAAAAGACTTGCAATATTTTGCTTCGGAATCGGCTTCGCCTTCCCTTTTGCCGGCAAAGTCAATCCAAGTCCTTTATCCGTATTTAAACTGGTAGTAACCAAGAAAAAAGTTAATAGAAGAAATGCAATATCAGCTAAAGAAGCAGTAGGAATTTCAGCTTCTCTAGTTCTTTTATTTTCTAACATCATGGCTTAAAGCCTCCTTGCCTTTGATTAACTTTTTTCGGCTAAATGGTCAATAAGTTCAACAGAAGATTCTTCCATATCAATGACCAGGCTATCAATCTTGGAAATAAAAAAATTATAACATAGCTGTAATATAATTGCAACTATAAGTCCAAAACAGGTAGTGAGAAGCGCTATAGAAATACCATCGGCAACAATAGCAGGAGAAATATCATTTGCCTGAGCAATATCATTAAAGGCTTTGATCATACCTACAACAGTTCCGGTAAAACCAAGCATAGGAGCTACACTAATAAAAGTTGATAACCAGGACATATTTCTCTCCAGGAAAGCCATTTCGATAGAACCGGCATTACTGATTGCTTTTTCCACATGTTCAATTCCTCTTCCCAAACGTAACAATCCAGCATGGAATACGGATGCAACCGGTCCGGGAGTATCCTGGCAAACTTTTATGGCGCCGTTAGCACCTTCTTTATCAAATGCTTTCGTAACATTATCAATAAATGATCTAGTATCGACACCTGCTTTAAATAAAGAAAGAAATCTCTCAATACAGATCGCTAAGCCCAAAATCAGAATAAAAAGAATTGGATACATAAAAAATCCGCCTTGATGAAAATATTCTAACATAAGTCGTTACCTCCTTAATTAATAAAGAAATAAATTAAAAATAACATTATTCTTGTTTTAACCTTTAAAATAATAATAAAAAGTTAACAAAAAGTCAACTTTTTTTTTGGAAAATACTCTTTTTAATCCTTTTTTAATTATCATCTGATTTAAATTTTATCCGCAATACTTTTAGCCACATCAATAGTGGAGTCGGAACCACCCATGTCATAAGTACGTACTTTCCCCTCCTTAATAACTTCTGATACTGCTTTTTCAATAGAATCTGCACTTTGATTCTCACCTAACCAATCAAGCATTAATTTGCAGGAAAATATCATGGCCAGAGGATTAACCATATATTTACCTGCATATTTCGGTGCTGATCCATGAGTGGGTTCAAATACAGCATAATCATCCCCAATATTACCGCTACAGGCAAATCCTAATCCCCCTACAAGCTGAGCACAAAGATCTGATATAATATCTCCAAACATATTACTTGAGACCAGAACACCATAATTTTGAGGATTTTTCACCAGCCACATACACATAGCATCAATATTGGTTTCCCAAAGTTTGATATCAGGATAATCCCGAGCCATTTTTCGTGCTTCCCTGATCATTAATCCCGATGTCTCGCGAATCACATTAGGTTTCTCAACCACGGTAACAGTTGGATATCCACGTTTCTTGGCATATTCAAAAGCATCCCGAACAATGTTCTGGCATGCTTTGCGAGTAAATATTCTGCATGAAATCGCCAAATCATCTAGGGATACTGGTTCAAATTTCTTTGCTCGTGGATGTAATTTTATTAGTGTGTTCCTTAATTCTTCCGGAACCGGATGAAATTCAATCCCGGCATACAATCCTTCCGTATTCTCCCGGAATACCACCAGATCAATATCATCTCTGTAATTTAAGGGATTACCGGTATAGGCTTTACATGGTCTTAGATTGGTACGAAGATTAAATTCCTGTCTTAATCTAACTATAGGGCTAAAATAGACAAAACCTTTACCTTGCAATTCAGGTCTTAATTCTTTTTCTGCTTCATCCTTTGGTTTGGAAGTTATAGCGCCAAAAAGACAACAGTCTGTATTCTGGAGGAGATGTATGGTCCTGGGAGGGAGAGGATCTCCTTCCTTCTTCCAGAATTCCCAACCTACATCTCCGTATATATAATCAGCGTCTAAATCAATTTTATCTAAAACAAGTTTGGCCGCCTCCATAACATCTTTGCCCACACCATCCCCTGGCAACATTGCAATCTTATATTTTGCCATATTTATTCACCTAATAATCCAATCTGAATTTATACAACTCTTATATTCTTAATCTTCCTTGGATTAAAATAATTTAAAAATGAGACAAATATTATAATAAAATATTTCATTAAGGTTTTAACAAATATATGTTTCTTTATGAATCTATCCTAATTAGGATTAATTTTAATAATTATCAATAATAACAAAGGACTAAATCAACCATATCACTAATTATAACCGAAACTTACAAGTCACTCGATGGGAATCACCCAATCCCCGCTTAATGGGCATATATGCATAATCAATTCCAATTTTATTCCATACTATTCCCAAACCAGCGGTCATCCCTTTCATTTCATATCCACTCTGATACCCCCCCCTTAGAAAAAACATTTCATTAAAGCTGAGTTCTATACCACCGTGCATATGCACAGTCTGGTTTTCTGCCACCCCATCCAATAATAATCGAAATTGTGACCCCCAAAAAATATCAGTATACCCAATGCCTAATCGTACTCCGGATGGTAACTCTATTCTTTTCTGATCCAATTTATCGGTTCTTCCCAGATTCCGTATCTCAGCTCCCAGATGAAATTTTTCTTTTATTAATTCTAATTGAAAACCTAAATCACAGGCAATACCATAAGCTTTTTCAATATAAATCTTCTCAGCTAATCCTTTTACCGTTATTCCCAAACTCACATTTTCTTTAACTTTTCTGGCATAGGATACTCCAAAAACCAGCTCGTAAAAAGAAAAAATGGATTCGGGTTCCGGTGAAGGCACTGTTCTTTGTTCAATTCCTCCCACTTCAGTAAAAAGGATATGAAATCCAAAAGAATGCTGATCAAAACCCAAAAAATAGCTTTTCACTCCTTGAATCCAACTATGATGAGTGAACTGAATATACCTTCCCTCAACAAACCCAAGTCCAGCTGGATTCCAATAGCCGGTACTGCCATACTCATTGAGAACTGTTCCCGTCATCCCCAAGGCTGCGGTCCGACTGTCAGCACCTAGCTTCAAAGAAAGAAATCCCTGGCTATTACTTTCGGAAGTAAATAATAATAAAATAAACAAAATAAAATTTCTATAACTCATTTTGATCCTCCCAGACATAATGACCAGGTAAATATATGAATATTCCCCGGTGCTACTGGTTCGGAAACATATCCGTAATCAAAAAACATTTTTCTGTCTAATACATTCAGTTCCGTCCCGAATCCAAAAGTTACATCACCATTTCGTAAACCACTTCTTAAAGTAAGATAATCAATCAATTTAAATTCAACACCTGTATAAAAGGAAACAGGAAAATATTCTATTTTTTCAATATCAAAGGTAAGAGTAATCCGGTTGAAGAGTGAATCATAGGCAGCACCTGCCCGAAACCTTACCAGAAATGTATCCACAGTCTGCACACCCTGTTCATATACATTCTGAGTATCCCAGTTGTATTTTGCCATAACATCTTTAATTGCAATTCCCAGCGTTAAATGCTTCTTGGGTTTAACCATTACTCCGAAATCAAAACCAAAACCAGTACTGGAAAGGGCGCCATCATCCCAGGTTACCTCGGGAAGCCGGTAATAGAGTACTTTTCCACTCAATCCAACTGAAAAAAATGGACTTGGCATCAAGGCAAAGGAAAAGAAAAAACAATTTTCACTGGTAGAATACATCTGAGTATGTATTCCATTTAAATCCCTTCCGTCTATATTGGAAACTCCAGCAGATATAACTCCTCCGGAAAAACCAGCTCTGATATTCCTTGCCTCTTCTTTTTCATTTTCAAAAGACTGAGCATAAAGGAGACTAAACAGACTTCGGTCAAGAGACATGGAATTATAGGTAGAAGAAACATATTTTCCTTTCAGGAACACTAAGCCCGCAGGATTATAATAGGAAGAATATTCATTTATAACAGCTACGGATCCACCTCCCATTCCCATTGCTCGTGCACCCAGACCCATCCGCAAAAAGGCTCCAGCATAGCCACCTCTTCCCATTTCACCAGCCTGACACAATCCTGTAAAACCTGAAATCAGAATTAAAATTATGACCTTATTTTTTATTTTTTTCATGTAAAATCCACAAGTGGTTTTTCATAAATTCATGTATCACGCCCCTACGGGGCTTTTGTTATGGTGATGCTTTATTTCTATAAATATATCGTCCCTACGGGACTCTAGTCTGATCATTACCCATATTCTCAATTCATAATCCAAAATTCATAATTCTTAATTCATTAAACATTATTCATTGTGCCTTCATAGCTTTCAATACCTTATATTTCAACCTCAACCTTACCCTAACCTTATTTTGTCTTTTGTCCCTTCGACAAAGCCTGTACTGAGCTTGTCGAAGTATCAGGGCAAGCTTTTTTATTTTGTATTTTTTATTTTGTCTTAACTTTTTCCTTTATCCCTTAATTAAGCACCATAACCTTGCCCCAAAAAGGACCTTTCCCACCTAATTTAATCTTATAAAAATAGACTCCATTTGCCACTATACGTCCTAATTCATTTCTTCCGTCCCATAGTTCCGCATAATCCCCGGCCAAAACCCGGATTTTATTTTCCACCACAGTTTTTACCAAATTCATGCCGAAATCATATACTTTTACAGTTACAGTTGTGGATTTATTGGTATGATATTGAAACCGCACCCAACCATCCTGGCCATAAACATTATGTTTCAAGGGAGAAAAAGGATTGGGATAGGCATAGGTATTGGGCTCTGAGGGAAGAGAGGTTGCTTGAAACGACCGAAATATTTTCCAGGAATGTCCGTTATCCCTAGACAATGCCAGTCCATCTCCAGTTCCTACCCAAAGATTATGCAAGCTGTCAACCCCTATACTGTATACTTCGGGAGTATATACTTTTTCTCCGGTCTCTGTTTCCATAATTTGAGGAAAACAACTCCAGGACTGCCCCCAATCGGTTGATTTATACAATCCGCTGCTGGAAGCAGCATAGACAATATCACCATCAAAAGCAAAATTATGAACTTTAATCCCTTCCAGAACCACTGTCCAAGTTAAACCACCATCCCTGGTAAGAGATACTCCTGTATATTCTGAAATATCATCCGCAAACCAGGTGGCAGCCCAAATTAAATCATTATCATTTGTTTTTTGATGGGCAATGGCAACCACAAAATTACCAGATATGGGAAAATCCTGATTGGTATGATTAAAGGTCGTCCAGTTCATTCCCCCGTCATTGGTTTTATGAATTCCTGCTGCTGTTCCTGCCCAGATACTGGTACCATCATAAATCACCGAGAAAACCTGATGGGAATAATGGCTTAAGGGAGAAAAACTTAATCCGTCTACAGTAATCAGCTGCCAGGAGGTATCATTGTTTATATAATTCATCTTTCTCAATCCACCTAAGAAACTTGCAATCCACACAGTTGAATCAGTAAGAGCTATATCATAAATTATATTTTGTCTTACGGATGTGGTCGGGGAATATTCAGTAATATCCTCCGGATCAACTGGCTGGGCAAACCACTGCCAGCCGTTTCCACCGTCTTTTGTATATCCTATACCACTTCCGGCCGGCAAAATTTCACCTTTATAATCATACACATTATAACTGGTTGCTGCCCATAGTTTTCCCTTTCTATAAGCTAAAGCAGAAATACCGCCTTTTCCCAGACCATCATCCTGAGTAAATATTTTCCAGCTGATCCCCATATCGGAACTCAGAGATAATTTTTCCGTTCCTACCCATAAATTGGAGGATTGTATCAATATATTAGAAATACTGTTCCCAGCTGGTTGATTTACCTCCATAAAAAATGATTTATTCAATATTTGACCAATTACTGGAATTGAAAACAATAGTAATAAAAACAGAACCAAAATTATTTTGATTTCTTTCATATTTATTCCACTATGGTTATTATATGTATCAGCGTATCACTCATAGCCTGGGCATTATCCCGGGCCATAAACTCAAATCGCCAATTTCCCAGTCTGGCACTGGCATCAATGGAAATACCCATGGAATAAATACCGTCATCAGGAGTAAGATCTCCCATTTCTCCATCATCATTCATCACAACCGGATTACTCTGGGAAGCAGAGCCATCTGGACGAAATGCATTGAAGTAAACAATATCAATATCACCAAGCCCCTGCGGATCATTTACTTTCACACTAAGGAGTGAGGAAAGGGAAGTATTTCTGGATAAGGTATCCGGAGCAGTTAAATTGGATAAGGTAGGAGGTGCATTTGGTACTGCGATGAACATCTCTCTTACTATCGCTTCACTGGTTTCTCCGCTTTTATCAACCGCCTGAAAACGAACCAGATTAAGGCCCGAACTTCCTAGTATCTGACTAAAATCTCCTCTTAAAGAAAAAATACCATCTCCGTCAGTGACATCCCCGCTAGTGCCATCGTCTCTTAACTTGCCCCTGAATATAGGTGAAGGCTTTAAGGGCGGATAAAGCCACAAAAAAACAGAATCAATATCTGTAAGTCCCTGGGGATCATCCGCCTGAATGGAGAAAAAGGCATCTTTTATGGTTTCCACATCCAGGGAATCAGGAAGCTGAGGATTGCTTATGGTTGGGGGTAAATTAGCTTCTCCTTCCACAACCTGTAGGGTATCCTGACGAGGATCGGCATTATTGCCTGAAAAATCCACCGCATTTATGGTTAGCAAATAGGCTCCGGCATTATCGGTAAAATAAGTTGTGATCACAGAGTAGTATTCTCCGTCTGCTGGAATCACATCCCCGTTCAGGCCGTCATCCTTTAAGGTATCAGTATAAAAAATCTGGGTAAAATCGATAGTGGACATAGTCATAGTAACCAGGTAAATATCTTCTCTCCCCTGGGGATCCTCAACTTTGACCTTTAAGGGATATTCAATATCCGAATCAAGATAAAGGATATCAGATATAATCAGAGTTTGGATTTCCGGTGCTGTGGATTCTATCTCGGGCGGATATTTAACTTCACATCCGGATAATATAATAAACAAAATAAAGAGTGGAGTACATATTTTTTTTAATGTCATAATAAAAAACGAACATCTTGGATTAAAACAGATTAATCAAATCCGCGATGTTCGTACCTTTCCTCCCGCTTATAAAAGTAGTCTCAGGACTCAAAGAGTACATTTTCTCTCCAAAATTATCTATAGCAAACCAATAGCAACCTTTATAAACGGTACCTCCGAAAAATTTCTTATGATTCGAAAAATGTATTAAAAAAAATTGATAATGTCAAGTTTTTTTTAAATTTTATTGAACAGCCAGTAAAGTGGCCTATTAGGTGGTCTCCATCTCGAAGATGGAGACCACCTGAGTTATTCATTTTTTGATAATTTTAAATTATAATAATTACGAAATTCTTTAATTTTACCTTTAAAAGAATTTCTGTTAATTAAAATTTTTTCGTATTCTACTAAACTATTATTAATTACTCTACGATAGATATAAATAAATATTATTAGAAATGGAATGAATATTAGTATTAAAAACTGTCCCAAAAAAAATTTATAAAAATTGTGTATTAACCATAAAAAATTAAAAATAAAAATTCCAGTAAAAATGTAAAATAAACATAAAATAAACTGTAAACATATCATAAAAAAACAAAATAAGATTAAAAAAAGAAATACTGAAATAATTATAATTGGAAATTTAAAACACAAAAAATTATAAAAAGATAAAATTAACAACACATAAATGATCATTAAACCAAAAATAGTCGCATCTACACAATGTAAATCTGACAATTGAAACTTAATTCTATCCCTATGAAGATTGAATGTATCATCTTTTAGTTTTTCCCCAAAAAGCACGAAATCAAAAATAGAACGTAATGTAATAAGATTTCGTTTTCTCGCATTCATATTTAAAACTTTTTCTAATTCATTTACTCGACTATTAATGTAATCATTATTTCCAGTAAATTTATAAAGAAACTGCATATGAAGACCACGCCAAATCCAGGATAAAATAAATCCAATTACTAAGGGCAAAGCTGTAGTACCAATTATAAATCTATTAGAACTTACATTAAATATTCCAATAAAATCGAAATATCCATGAAAATATTTATTGATAATTAATGATATGAAAATAAAAACTGCTCCAGGAACATAATATCTGAATAGTGAATGTAAATTTAAATTCATTGTTACCCCCTCTTTGGAATATGATTGGTTATAGGTGGTCTCCATCTCGAAGATGGAGACCACCTAGTTATACAATAAACATTCACACCCAAAAACGTTCATCAATTTTTTCAATCAAACTCTCAGAAAACACCTTAAACTCTTCAGTATCTTTGAACCAGGGTTTTATAAAAGATATGTTCGGTAATGTACCTTTACGGTACTTTATAAAATCCAGATAACTTGAAAAGGACCAGTCTTCAAGACGAATAACAAGTTTTGAACGTAGTGGATTTTGATGTATATAGGTTAGGACAGTTAGTAAATACGTTTCATCTGTTACAGCAATGGCCTTAGTGTGTCTTTGAAACAGTGAACCATTTCTCTGATATCTTTTATTAATTGCTTTGACATAAGCACTGAGCCAGGTACCAATTTCTTTGGAAAGAATTGCACTTTCTTGATCTTCATTATAAATTAAAAAGTGAAAATGAGTAGGCATAAGACAATAAGCAATAGTATGGATCTTTTTTAAAAAACGCTTGCGGTATTTGGTTAAAAAATATAAATAATTCTCTTTTTCCTTAAAAAGCAACTCTCGATTATTTGTGCGATTGTAAAGATGATAATAAGTTTGTGGGTAAAACTCCATATATTTTAATTGCATCCTTTTTATTTAATCTTTAGAAATCAAAAGTTGCTTGTTAGGTGGTCTCCATCTCGGAGATGGAGACCACCTAAATACCATTCTATTTATAAAAAAGCTTTATTTTTATGTACTTCATTGATCTACTTATCCATCTTTATTCCTAAAAATAATTTAATATATTAATTTTATATATTTCAATATAGCAAATTTTACTGTTAAATAAAAATTCTTCTTAATTATCTATTCCTAAAACAAACAATAATCATGTATTTTTCTATACCTTAACCTCAGCCTCACCCTTTATCTTTTATCCCTTCGACAAAGCCTGTACTGAGCTTGTCGAAGTACTCAGGGCAAGCTTTTGTCTTTCTTTATCTTTTGTAACAATATTTATAATTTTACCACGAAGGACACGAAGTTCACTAAAATTATATATATTTTTTCTTCGTGTTCTTTGTGATTATATCTATACCCTTATACCCTATACCTTATACCCAATTTTATCTTTTATCTTTTGTCTTTTTTCTTAATTCCATGGTCTGAAATAAATCAATGCCTGCATTCCATACATTTTCAAAATTAAATATGTTTGGAACCCGGAATTTTTTTCCTATTACACATTTAAAAAGTAAAAATCTGCACATTCCGTAGATATTTTCTAAGGTATTATTATTTTTTTAGTTACATAGGTAATGATCTTCTATTATTTAATTTAAATTTCAACCAAAATCACTCCTTGGAATGGTATAATATTTGCTTTTAAATTATTGATAAACTAGGTTTTTATATATATGACAAGATATAACAAAAATAAACATATAATCGTAATTTTACTGGCAGTATTGTTCCTGTTTTACAACTCCTATGCCCAGAACCAGTGGGATGAAAATGGAATCAAAGTCGCTGATGCTACAGCACCTTTAATAAATTTTCAAGCAGTATCGGATGATTCGGGTAATGTTTATTTAACCTATCAAGATATTTCCAGTGCTGGTGATTATGATATATTTGTACAAAAACTCAGCCCTCCCGGCATATGTGAATGGTCTTACCCTGATACTATAGTTACAAATGCAGTGGAAAATGATAAACTGCCTTCAATTGCTATTGATGGTTCCGGTGGTGTATTTGTTGCCTGGGAGAGGATAATTAACGGAGATACAACCTGGATATATATTCAGCATATAAATAGTGACGGAAGCAAAAGTTGGATTGAACCTAAAAGAGTTTGTAATAAAGATACGCTTAGGCAAGTAAAAATTATTTCAGATAATAATAATGGTGTTTTCGTGGTATGGAAAGATAAAGGAAAAGATGAAGGCGATATTTATGCTCAGCATTTTACCAGTACAGGAAACTCTTGGTCAAACGAAGTAGCAGTAACCACTGCCAGCGGATCTCAATCTAATTATCAATTAATTTGTAC
>CAZKMO010000098.1:0-13124 GCA_964554015.1 uncultured bacterium | reverse complement strand
TATGCCGGGAAATTCCTCATAGGCACGGCTGGCGATCTGAGGGCGTATTCCCATGCCGAGCTGGTAAATATTAGAAAACACTACGATATCCTGACTCCGGAGAACTGTATGAAACCCCAGCCGTTGCATCCCTCGGAGGACACCTATAACTTTACCATCTCTGATACGCTGGTCCAGTGGTGTCGGGATAACAGCATCAAGGTCTGGGGGCATGCCCTGGCCTGGCATGCGCAGACAGCGCCCTGGTTTTTCCAGGAAGATCCCTCGAAAACTGCAGAACCAATAGTCCGGCTAAAAAGGCCCCCTGCAGCAGCAGGGAATCGCCAGGGTTTCCGTTTCAGTATGGCTGAATTTTGGCGTCGCAGGATTGCCGGCCCGCTGGCGAGTCCCGAAGTGGCAATGGAACGTCTGAAGAACCATATCATGACTGTAGTAGGACGATACAAAGGACGCATCATCGGATGGGATGTGTTTAACGAATCGATCGCCGACAGCGGTGATTGTACAACGGAAAACCTGCGGACTTTCAGCTGGTATCAGGTGGTCGGGCCGGATGTTTTAACAATGGCGTTCAAATGGGCGCACGAGGCCGATCCGGACGCCCAATTGTACTACAATGACTATAATATCGAGCAGGGCGCCGTAGAACACACGGGCAAACACGCCAGCTCCCTGGTACTGCTCAAGCGTCTTATTGCGGAAAGCGCCCCGATCACCGGCGTAGGGATTCAGGGACACTGGCACCTGGACACTAATCTGGATGATGTGGAACAGGCAATTATCAACTATGCGTCTTTGGGGCTGAGGGTTGCCATAACCGAATTGGATGTGACGGCGACCGGCGAGAACAGCGGGGCATTTGGTTTTGGTCGTAGAACTGAGCCCATTCCTCCGGAAAATTACAAAAAACAGGCCGAGGTATACAAGGCGTTGTTTGAAATTTTCATGCGTCACTCAGACGTCATCGATCGTATTACCTTCTGGGGCATTAGCGACAAACGGTCGTGGCGATGGGGGCAGGATGCCCTTTTATTTGATAGCCAATTGCAGCCAAAACCAGCATTCAATGCCGTTATTGACGCCGGCTCTAATTAGAGTATAATTTTGTTATCTGTGATGATAGTTGATGAGGATAGTCGCATGAGCCATATCTGATAAGACCAAGTACAATAATTAATATCGGACACGTGTAAATTGAATCGAAACAATTTTATTAAAAAAAATGGGATTATGAATTACTTAAAATTAATAAAAAAAATATTTCATAGGTGGATCCCGGTATTGTTTTGGAAAAGGTGACGATTAGCGACAGCCCGTTGCCGCCGAGTTATTTCGGTCCGCCGGAAGACAAGCGGATACAATAAATTAATAGACTTAATTAAAGCACACAGATAATTAATGGCATGTGCTCAGTAAGAGAACTGCCTTTGTTTGAATAATAACAAATTAAAGACGGAAAGGCTGATTTGAAGATGATAAAATATATAAGAGAGTTTTTTTTATTTATTTTTATAACAGCAGTCTTCGGAGGGATTTATGCCCAGAATCCGGAGCCGATTTTTCAACCAAATTTTAATTCTTTAGAGAAATCCAATCCAGTCCCCGAATGGTTCAAAGATGCTAAATTTGGTATATATTTGCACTGGGGGGTTTACTCTGTTCCGGCATTTGCAAACGAATGGTATCCCCGAAATATGTATATGAAAGGATCGGCAGAAAACAGGCACCATATAGAAACCTACGGCGAGGTACTGCAATGGCCGTACCATCATTTTATCACCGGGGATAAAGACAAACAAGGCCATTTCGTTCAGTTTGCTCCGAAGCTTAAATCAGAAGGCGGTCAATTCGATCCGGATGAATGGGCGCAGCTCTTTGCAGATGCAGGGGCTCAATTTGCCGGTCTGGTAGCTGAACATCACGATGGTTTTTCGATGTGGGCAAGCAAGGTTAATCCCTGGAATGCCAAAGACATGGGCCCGAAACTGGATTTGGTTGCTTTGTTAGCGGATGCTATCCGCAAAAAAAATATGAAAGTCATCCTTTCCCTGCATCACGCCTACAACATTACGGGATATTATGATGCGGTACCGAAAACAAACGATCCGAAACTTCAGAAACTCTACGGGCAGCAGGGGAAAGAAAAAAACGAAGTTTTTTGGCTGGCCAAGCATAAGGAAATTATCGATAATTATAAACCCGATATCATATACCAGGATTTTAATTTGCATCTCATTTCACAGCCTGTTCTTCTCGGATTTTTGTCCTACTTCTATAATAAAGCGGCTGAATGGGACAAAGATGTAGTTGCCACATATAAAGATGGGCTGAATAAAAAATGTGCTGTTTTAGACTACGAACGCGGTGGGCCTCCTGATATTACCGATAATTATTGGCTCACCGATGATGCTGTCAGCTCCTCAAGCTGGTGTTACACCGAGGGAATCGGCTATTATTCCAAAAAACAGATATTACATGCTTTTTTAGACAGAATAAGCAAAAATGGGAATATGCTTCTCAATATTTCTCCCAAAGCGGATGGATCCATACCTCAGGAGCAAAAGAATATTCTGCTGGCTATGGGTGCCTGGCTTAAGAAATATGGTGAAGCCGTGTATGCTACGCGGGCATGGGTAAAGTATGGAGAAGGGCCTACAAAAATGGGAGCGGCTCAGGGAGTTATGGGTGCTCCCATCGCAGGAACAGCCAGGGATGTGCGTTATACCCGATCCAAAGACAATAAGACGCTTTACGCTATTTTACTCGGCTGGGAAAAAGGGCAAAAAGATATCATATTAAAATCTTTGTCTCATGACAGAACCGATCTAAAGTATCTGAAATCTGTTAAATTGATTAATAACGAAGCCGGAAAATACCTGACATTGACTTTCAAACAGGATTCGGAAGGATTGAAAGTTGATCTGCCGGAGCGCTCATTCCAGGAAATGGCTTACGTTTTAAAATTGAGTTTCGACGATAAAATTCCGCCGCTTGACATGTACGCCGATCTAAACTATAATCCGCATTATTACATCGTCCCTGGCGATAACAGGGGTAGTTTGGTGCTTGGTTCGGATTTAACCTTAACAAGTGAAAGAAAAGATATTGCAAATCAATGGAAGTTGGAAGCTGCCGGTAAAGGTATGTACAAAATTCTTAACCGTGGCCATAATAAAAATGCAATCGATTATAACGCTTCTGGTCAGAAACTTATTATTTCAAAGGTTGCAAAGAAAGACAATCAATATAGGAAAATTGAAGATATTCACAACGGCTTATTAAAGATTTCCAATAAACAGTTTCCAAATATGATATTATCTGTAAATACTCCTTCTGCAGAAGGGAATAAAGCTGAATTAGTTAATTCTGATTATGGTTCCTTTTCTGGATGGAAACTCCTGGAAATCTGCGAGATGAAGCAGGAAGCTTTCAAACCACATACTATTCCGGGAATCATTGAAGCTGAAGATTACGATACTGGTTGTCCGGGCGATGTCTATTACGATACAAATGAAATAAATGAAGGTGGACAATATCGTCCTGATGAAGGTGTAGATATTGATACCTGCTCTGCAGGAGGTTATACCTTGGGATGGACAAACGCCGGAGAATGGCTGGCCTATACGGTTAATGTAAATAAAACTGCATCATACCGTATTTCATTTTTTGTCGCTTCAGCTTATGATAGCGGAAAGCTACATCTCGAATGTGACGGTGTAGACATCACTGAAATTATTTCAATTCCAAATACCGCAGGATTTCAAAATTGGGAAGTAATAACAAGGACCGTAAAACTCCATGCCGGTGAGCACGTGCTCAAAATCGTTGTTGACGGTGCTCTCTTTAACCTTGACAAAATGATTTTTAAAGAAATAAAATAAAAACAAAATCGAACTCATAACTGCAAACTATAAATATACTAAAATTAGGGAGTTGAATTGTGAAAAAGAAACTATTATTTACTGTATTTTTTCTGTTAATAATAAACTTGTGGGGACAGCAACTCCCCTATCAAAATCCAAATCTGAGTCCCGAAGTAAGGGCCAGAGATTTGATAGCACGCTTAACGCTGGAGGAAAAAGCGGCTTTGATGTGCGATGTGTCAGAGGCAATTCCGCGTCTGGGAATTAAAAAGTTCAATTGGTGGAGTGAAGCCCTGCACGGCCTGGCCAATAATGATGATGTAACTGTTTTTCCTGAACCGATTGGCATGGCGGCGTCATTTGATGATGAATTAGTATACCGTATATTTGAAGCAACCTCGGACGAAACCCGGGCAAAATACCATGAAGCTATCCGCAACGGGCAGGGAAACAGACGTTTTCTGAGTCTTTCGGTATGGACGCCCAATGTCAATATTTTCCGCGATCCGCGCTGGGGGCGAGGCCAGGAAACCTACGGTGAAGACCCATACCTTATGTCCCGCATGGGGGTGTCGGTGGTTAAAGGGCTTCAGGGTCCCAAAGATGCAAAATATAGAAAGTTGCTGGCCTGTGCCAAGCATTATGCTGTGCATTCCGGACCGGAATGGAGCCGTCATGAGATCAATCTCAAAAATATCGATCCCCGGGACTTGTGGGAAACCTATCTTCCTGCCTTCAAAGCACTGGTTCAGCAAGCCGACGTCCGTCAGGTAATGTGCGCCTATCAGCGTCTTGATGGAGAACCCTGCTGCGGTAGCACCAGACTTCTGCAAAGAATCCTTCGTGACAAATGGGGATACAAATACCTGGTTGTTTCCGACTGCGGTGCCATTACTGATTTTTTTACCAGTCATAAGGTGTCCTCTGATGCTGTCCATGCTGCTGCCAAAGGTGTACTTTCAGGAACTGATCTTGAATGTCAATGGGATAATCATAATTATAAAAAATTACCTCAAGCCGTTAAAAATGGATTGATAACCGAAGATGAGATTGACATACGTCTGAAACGAGTACTGATTGGTCGGTTTGACCTGGGTGAAATGGATGACGATTCACTGGTACCATGGTCCAAAATTCCAATGTCGATTGTGAATAATCAGGAACACCGAAAGCTTGCTCTGGATATGGCCCGTGAATCCATGACTTTGCTTCAGAATAAGAACAATATCCTGCCTCTTGATAAAAATATTCAAAAAATCGCCGTGATAGGTCCCAATGCAGATGATGAACCGATGTTGTGGGGCAATTATAACGGAAAACCGGTTCGTACCATCACCATTCTTGAAGGAATAAAATCGAAACTTTCCAACCAGCAGATCATTTACGACAAGGCCTGTGACCTGGTTGAAGATAAAGTAACCGAAAGCTATTTTTCGAAATGTTCTTTTGATGGGGAAAAAGGTTTTAAAGCCACTTACTGGAACACACCGAATCAAAAGGGAGATATGGTGATAACCCAACAGATTGTCAATCCCCTGAAATTGACCACTGCCGGCCAGCATGAATTTGCACCGGGAGTCAGCCTGGAAGGATTTTCTGCAAAATATGAAACAGTGTTCATTCCAACAGTTAGTGAAGAAATCGTTTTTAAATGCGGCGCTACCGGATATTTCAACGTGACAGTGAATGGTGATACCATAGTCAATTATATTAACTGGAGAACCCTCCCCTCAAGGCATCCTTTTAAAGTTGAAGCAGGTAAAAAGTACCAAATTGTGATTCATTATGCCCAGATGAACAATTGGCAGGCGAATCTTGAGTTTAATTTCGGCAAAGAGGTAGATATCGACTTTACAGGACTGACCAATAAATTGAAAGATACTGAAATTGTTGTGTTTATCGGTGGACTTTCGACCTTGCTTGAAGGCGAAGAAATGCCGGTATCCTATCCTGGTTTTAAAGGCGGCGATCGTACGGACATAGAGCTTCCCGCTGTTCAGCGTAACTGTCTGAGGACATTGAAGAAAGCCGGCAAGAAGATTGTTTTTGTGAATTGTTCCGGTTCCGCCATTGCTTTAGTTCCGGAAACCGAAAGCTGCGAAGCGATCCTCCAGGCTTGGTATGCAGGTGAATCTGGCGGTCAGGCAGTAGCCGATGTACTCTTCGGTGATTATAATCCCTCAGGAAAACTACCTATCACATTCTACAAGAATCTAAAGCAATTACCCGATTTTGAAGATTATTCCATGAAAGGACGCACCTACCGTTATATGTCGGATCCCTTGTTCCCCTTTGGCTTTGGTTTGAGTTATACCAATTTTTCGATTGGAAAAGCAAAACTGGATAAAAATACCATTAAAGCTAATGATTCTATAGAACTTACAATTCCAGTTACCAACAAGGGCGAACGCGACGGCACAGAAATTGTCCAGGTTTATGTGCGAAAAGTAGACGATCCTGATGGACCTCTGAAAACACTTAAAGGTTTCCGGAGGGTAAATGTTACAGCAGGTGAAACCGCCCAGGCAGTGATCAATCTCTCTTACGATTCCTTTGAATTATATGATCGGGGCAGCATGAAAATGGCCGTAAACCCCGGTGAGTATGAAGTTCTGTACGGAAATAGTTCAGATGACAGTGATTTGCGAATTGAAAAGATTACGATTCAATAATCCATAATCTGAGAATATTGTTTTCAAAAATATACAAGGTCAAAATTGTGAAATTTAAATACCTGTTTATTGCAAGTCTGATTCCCATTTTATGCCAGGGGCAGGTTGTAAAAAGTTTTAAACAATCAGCAAATGGCGTGCAGGTTGATTTAGCGGAAGGCACACTCAATATTACTTCAATTGCAGAAAATGCCGTAAGAATCAAATACTATATTGGTGAAGAAGCTGAACTGCCTGAACTTGTTTTTATTCATAAAGAAAATAACCCAAATTTAAGGGTAGCGGAGTCATCATCGGAACTGGAATTAAAAGGGCAAAAAATTATCATCACCGTGGATAAACAGTCTGGTAAACTGTCTTTTGCAGATAATGAGGGGAAAATTTTTTTAAGCGAAGCAGCAGGCAACGGAAGATTAAGGCCTGATTCTATCCTGGGTGAGCCCTGTTTCATTGCTGAGCAAAGTTTTGAATCTCCTAAAGATGAATTTATTTTGGGTCTGGGACAGTTTCAGGATGGACATTTCAATATAAGGCAGGTAAGCCGTCGTTTAACGCAGGTAAACTCCCAGATTTCACTGCCGTTTATTTATTCCAGCAAAGGATACGGATTACTCTGGCATCAGTACGGATTAACAGATTACAATCCGGCTGATAACTTTATTGAACTTACAAAACAGGAACAGTCTGCTGAAAACGACCAGATGTCCGAAGTTACTACTACTTCAGGAACACAACAAGTTTCGCAAAACCAGGCGCTATATACCGGTATATTTACGGTTCCTGCAGAAGGACAATATTCCATCTTCCTCGATCTTGGTAATATGGATAATCGCCACTATGTAGTTATTAATGGAAAACCATGTATTGATCAAAGTAATTTTTGGCTTCCCCCTACTGCATGTGCATTAGTGGATTTAAAAGCAGGAGAACATACGGTTCAGCTGGTCTGTAAATCATCGAATACGCCGAAACTGTCATGGAAACTGACTGATAATCTGACCACCTTCCGATCACCCCATGCCAAATTAATTGACTATGTAGTGTTTTACGGCCCTTCTGCGGATAGTGTAATAGCCACTTATCGCAAGCTATCCGGAAAGGTACCGATGCTGCCACGCTGGGCTTATGGATTCTGGCAATGCCGTGAACGGTACACTTCTGCTAATCATCTGATCAAAACAGTAAAGGAGTTTCGTAAACGTAAGCTTCCCATGGACGTGATCGTACAGGATTGGCAGTACTGGGGCGATAACGGCTGGGGCGTACCGCAATTCGATGATAAAAGTTACCCGGATCCCGCAGAATTCATTCAGCAAATTCATGATTTAAATGCCCATTTCAATATTTCCATCTGGTCAAATCCTGATAAGAATTCAGAAATTGGTAAAGAATATGTATCCAAAAACCGCTTTATTCCCGGTACAAAATGGTTGGATTATTTTAATCCGGAAACCAGGAAAGCATACTGGAATACGTTAAAAAACAATATGTTTGTTTATGGTGTGGATTCATGGTGGATGGATGCCGTAGAACCTGAAAACGATGCATTACATGGTGAAAAAACTTACTTGGGTTTGGGCGATTTTTATCGTTTAACCTATCCGCTGTTTGTGAGCCAGGCTGTTTATGAAGGTCAGCGGGAAATAACCTCCGATAAACGGGTTTGCATATTGACTCGATCAGCGTTTCTTGGGCAGCAGAGATATGGCACTATTAACTGGTCAGGTGACATTGGCGGAACCTGGGATGCCTATAAACGGCAAATTGTAGCCGGACTTAATTATACTATCACCGGATTGCCATACTGGACGACCGACATTGGTGGATTTTTCCGTGCGGGCAAATCGCAATATACCGATGAAAAGTATCATGAGTTGCTTATCCGATGGTTTCAATGGGGTACTTTTAATCCTATATTTCGTATTCATGGCTATCAATCGGAAACCGAACCCTGGAAATACGGACAGCAGGTTGAAGATAACATGCGTAATATGTTAAACCTGCGCTATCGCTTAATGCCTTACATCTATTCAGAAGCCTGGCAGGTTACGAAAAATGGATCAACCATGATGCGTCCCCTTCTTATGGATTTTGCCGAAGATACCGAAGCTTTGCATCAGCCCTTTGAATATATGTTGGGAAAAGCATTCTTGGTGGCCCCTGTGACAGAATCTGATGTTAATGAATGGCAGGTATATTTGCCGGGATCATGCGATTGGTATGATTTCTGGACCGGTACACGCTATGATGATAGCCAGACTATTAGAACCAAGGCTCCTTTGGATAAAATTCCTTTGTTTATTAAAGCAGGCTCTATAATCCCTATAGGACCGTTTATTCAATATTCCACTGAAAAAATCGATCCGATTGAAATTAGAGTCTATCCAGGCGCAGATGGCGAATTCATTTTATATGAAGATGAAAATAATAATTACAATTATGAAAAAGGAAAATATTCAACTATAACTTTTACCTGGAATGATCTAAAAAAAGAATTAACTATTAATAATCGGGAAGGAAATTTCCCTGGTATGCTGAACAAACGCAAATTCAATATAATCAAGGTTTCAATGAATAATGGTTTTGGGGTTAAATATGTAGACAACTATGATAAAACTGTGTTTTATGATGGGAACAAAGTGGTAATACATTTAAAATAAAATTATTAATACATTACAGAAAGTTAATCCAACTTATTTAAACAAAAGGAGATAAAATGAATTGTTTGAGATATCAATTTTTGGTGTTGTTTGTATTTAGTACGATTTTATTTAATTCAGTAAATGGGCAGGAAAAATCGAATCAGATTGTCATTAATGTTGATCTTGGTAAAGAAACGATTAGTAAGTATATCTACGGTCACTTTGCTGAGCATTTAGGGCGTTGTATTTATGGTGGAATTTATGTGGGAGAGGATTCCGATATACCGAATACACACGGTATCAGGAATGATGTTGTTGCTGCCCTTAAAGAAATCGCTCCCAGTGTGGTGCGTTGGCCCGGCGGCTGTTTTGCAGACACCTATCACTGGAAAGACGGCATTGGTCCGCAGGATCAGCGGCCTTCCATAGTGAATACTCATTGGGGCGGTGTGACTGAAGATAACAGTTTTGGGACTCATGAGTTTTTGGATTTTTGTGAACTGATCGGAGCGGAACCCTATATTTGTGCGAATGTGGGCAGCGGTACGGTTCAGGAAGCCTCGGAATGGGTTGAGTATGTTAATTCCGACGCTAAAAGCCCGATGACGGAATTACGTAAGAAAAACGGAAGAAAAAAACCATGGCATGTGAAATACTGGGCTGTCGGCAACGAAAGCTGGGGCTGCGGCGGTAACATGACTCCGGATTATTATGCCGACTTGTTTAAAAGATTTTCAACATTTATGGGCACTGGTCGTCCGTATCGCGTTGCCAGCGGTGGTACTGATCCGGATTTTGATTGGACGGAAACCGTGTTAAAAAAGACGCAAAAATACTCCAATTTAATTCAGGGCTATTCATTTCACTACTATACTTTTTGTCATGGCTGGAATGACAAATCTTCCGCAACACAATTCAATGAAAACGACTGGTTCTATACCATGAAAAATACATTGGTGATGGAAGAGCGTCTGGAAAGGCATATTGCTTTAATGGATGAATATGATCCTGAAAACAAAATTGGTTTGATAGCTGACGAATGGGGTAACTGGTTCTGGGTTGAACCGGGAACCAATCCGGGCTTTTTGTATCAGCAGAATACCGTACGCGACGCCGTAACCGCGTCTCTGTATTTAAATATTTTTAATAATCATGCTCGTCGGGTTAAAATGGCCAACATTGCCCAGTTTGTAAATGTTTTACAGGCGATGATCTTAACAAAAGACGACCAGATTGTAAAAACCCCAACTTTCTATGTTTTTAAAATGTATAAAGTCCACCATGATGCACAGCTTCTGCCGATCGATGTTACTTGTGATGATTATACATATGATGACATGACTTTACCAAGCATAAGCGCATCCGCATCGAAAGATAAGAATGGAGCAATTCATGTCTCGCTCTGTAATATCGATATGCATAAAAATAGAAGTGTTGAGATTGATCTAAGAGGTACGGATAAATTATCCAAGTCCAGTGGTGAGATTATTACTTCTGATAAAGAAAATGATTATAATGACTTTGGACAACCTGAGAAAGTTAATATTAAAAAATTCTCATCATTTAGTGTGAAAAATAATATTGTAAAAGTGGATCTTCCGGCAAAGTCTGTTGTTACAATTAAGTTGAAAAAATAACTTTAAATCAAATAATAAAAGGAGACCAACCAATGAAGCACATTTATATGTCAACACTATTAGCGATTTTACTAATATGCGGAATTTGTTCAGCTCAAATGAACTTTGCTGATTCCGGTGCAGTGGAAGATTTCAAATCTGCGTCCACCAATCAGCCGGGCAAAGAATTTCCTAAGGTGAATTCCGAAGGCCGGGTACGTGCCAGCATTTCGGCCCCGGAGGCAAAGCGAGTTCAATTGGACATCAGCGCCGTAAAATACGATCTGACCAAGGATGAAAATGGTATCTGGACCGGTGATTCAAATCCCCAGGATGAAGGATTTCACTACTACCAGCTCTGGATTGACGGGGCGGCCGTTCCTGATCCCAACAGTTTGTACTTTTATGGCGCCAGCCGTTGGGGAAGCGGTATTGAAATTCCTGCCCATGATCAGGATTTTTACGCGCTCAAGAATGTACCGCACGGTCAGGTTCGAGAATTGCCTTATTTTTCAAAAGTTAACAATAGTATGCGCCGTTGTTTTGTATACACACCGCCTGAATATGATAAAGATACCAGTGTACGATATCCGGTTTTATACCTGCAGCACGGCGGCGGAGAAGATGAGACCGGCTGGTCAAATCAGGGGAAGGTCAATCTCATTATGGATAACCTGATTGCCGAAGGGAAAGCCAAGCCTTTTATCATCGTAATGGACAACGGTACCTGGCGTTGGCCTGAGAATGTTCCCCGGCCCAAGCCCGGTGAACGTCCTGCCCCTGGTACCTGGCCACCCAAAGGCTGGGCCGATGGCTTCATGAAAACATTGTTGGAAGATATCATCCCTATGATTGACGCTAATTATCGCACCCTGGCCAGTCAACCGTACAGAGCCATGGCCGGACTGTCCATGGGCGGTATGCAGACCCGGATCATCACCCTGGCCCATCCTGAGATGTTTTCTTATGTCGGTATTTTTAGCGGCGGTAGTATCAGTGTGGAGGATATTAATAATTCTCCTGATTTTAAGAATAAAATTAAACTGGTATTTGTCAGCTATGGCAGCCGGGAACTTGAAAAAGGCAGAACCCGCTTTGGTGGTGATCCTAAAGCAAACACTGATGCACTCAACAAAGCAGGTATCAAAACTCATTTTTATATTTCCCCCAATACTGCCCATGAATGGCAGAGCTGGCGACGCGGCTTACATGAATTTGCTCAACTTCTGTTTAAAAACTAAAGGAGAAAAAAATGAAACAGTATATAAGTTTATTAGCAATATTATTAATGATCATTTTGGGCTCATTGTGCCTGGCGCAGACAGAACAATCAGCTGCTAAAGAAGACTTTAAACCTGCCTCCACCAATCAACCGGGCAGAGAATTTCCTCAAGTAAATTCCGAAGGCCGGGTACGTGCCAGCATTTCGGCGCCCGAAGCACAGAGAGTTCAGCTGGATATTAGCGCGGTAAAATACGACTTATCCAAAGATGAAAATGGCGTCTGGACCGGTGACTCGGATACCCAGGACGAAGGATTTCACTACTACCAGCTCTGGATTGACGGGGCCGCTGTTCCCGATCCCGGAAGCGTGTATTTTTATGGTGCCATGCGCTGGGGCAGCGGTATTGAAATCCCGGCTCATGATCAGAATTTTTACGCGCTCAAGAATGTTCCCCACGGCCAGATTCGGCAGGTTCTATTCTACTCCAAAAGTACCGATAGCTCACGCAGAGCCTTTGTGTACACACCCCCTGACTATGACCAGAATATGACCAAACGATATCCTGTACTGTATCTGCAGCACGGCTGGGGTGAGGATGAAACCGGCTGGCCTAATCAAGGTAAAGCAAATCTCATTATGGACAATCTGATTGCCGAAGGCAAATCCAAGCCTTTTATCATTGTAATGACCTATGGCATGACCAATGAAGTAAAAATTGGTGGTTTAAGAAATTTCGATATCAAACCTTTTCAAACAGTTCTCATCGATGAATTAATCCCCTACATCGATGCCAACTTTCGCACGCTCTCCGATCAGCCCCATCGCGCCATGGCCGGCCTTTCCATGGGTGGTTTTGAAACCAGATTAATAACTTTAAAAAATCTCGATGTCTTTTCTCATATCGGCCTGTTCAGCGGGGGCAGCATCAGTCCGGATGATGTTGAAAATACACCCGGGTTCAAAGAAAAGGTCAATCTGGTATTTGTCGGTTACGGCAGTCGTGAACTTGAACACCAGAGAAGCGGTAATCGCGGACCCTTTGGAGGAGATCCCAGGGAATATACCCGTGTACTCAAAGACACCGGTCTTAATGCACATTTTTATGT
>CAZKMO010000097.1:0-13232 GCA_964554015.1 uncultured bacterium | reverse complement strand
ATATCCTCATTTGGATACACCATCCAATTTATATTGGTTTCCTATAATTTTTATAAAGATTCTGTTTGGTATACAGATTATTACTTCACCCTCTTTGCTGATAGTACTCATATGCCTGCAGGTTTTATAAGGACAACTGGCTTTATATACCCTCACACTTTTGTTTTTTATCTGAATTTCAGTCAATCCATAGGGTCCGGGAATATCTATCATGCGATTATCATTCAGGGAATAACGAAATATTTTGTTTTTATAGTTTGTAATTTCAACGATTTTTTTTTGATTTGGGGTAATTGTATGCAAAGAATAGTGTATAATGAGGGAAAAAATAATTACCAGATATATAACATAATCACCGGGTTTTAAGATCTTTAAAATGTTTTTTCCCATGTACAATCAAATCTTACAAAATTTTTATGAGTTCATTCAATACTTGTTCCGGAGTAATCAATTCCATACATTGTTTTGGACATTCATTCTTAAAACATCCTTTGCATTCAACCGGGGGCTCAATTATCCTACCTCTGCCGTATAATTCAAATTCATAGGGATTAAATATGTTATTAAATAAAATAATTTTCTTCTTTAAAGCCAAGGCGATATGCAGGGCCATGGTAACCGGAGTGACGATGACGTTACATTCATTCATAAGGTCAATAAATTCTGATAAGCTAAAATGACCCAGATATTCAGCTCCGGAAGCAGCAGAAATTCGCTTATTTTTTTTATCTTCTTGTTCACCTCCGAGTAGTAAGACAAAATAACCTTTGTTTTGTAATAATTGTGCCAGCTTGATCCAACTTTTTTCTGGCCATAATCTGGTTTTCCACCTAGTTCCGCAGCCTGTATTCAAACCGATAATTATTTTATCTTCCGGAAGAGAAAATTTTCCTTGATTTTTAACTTCTATACTATACTCTTCACCCTTGAAATCAAAATCACATATTTCAAAGATCTCCTGCACATAACTTGTTGTATTCTTTTTATTTATATCATCAAACAATCCAGTCAGCCATTTTGTTTCAGCCTTTTCATCAAGAGGATGACAATTACCTTGTAATAAATAAAAGCCATATTTCTTCTTAGCCTGGATTCTATTTTGCAGGGCACAGGCTTCCCGATCTTTATCCAAATTAAGGGAAATATCAAATTCTATTTCCTTAAGAATCTCACAGCTGTTAAAATCATATGTATATATCCTATCGATCAGGTTAGATGGTAAGATTTCGGGAGAATGACTAATCCAATGGATCTGGGAATGAGGATATTCTGCTTTTAATTTACGCAGAATGGGAGTGGTTCTTATCACATCCCCTATTGCACCTAACTTGATTATTAATATTCTATTATCGATCTTTTCATAATACTGACAATCAGTACAATGTACTCCAAATTCCTTGTGGAATTTACAAGGGATATCTCCCTTATAATATTTACAGTTAATATGTATTTTTTCTGACATGGTTTTTCTCATCGTGTTAATACAGATAAAGCAATTGAATTTAATTTTGTCTCCGCATTATCCGAACGGGAAAGCAGAATAATCGGTTTTCTGGCTCCGGCAATTAACCCCCCTATTTTTGCCTTAGCAAAATGCCATAATCCCTTGGCAAAAATATTTCCACAGGCAATGTCCGGTACAATAAATATATCCGGCTCTCCGGAAATTTTACTGTCCACCCCTTTAATTTTTGCCGCTTGTGGAGACAGGGCAATATCAACTGCCATAGGCCCTTCTATGATTACATTCTGGAATTCTCCTTGGTCGGATAATTTCGCTAATTTATGGGCATCTGCGGTTTCTGGCATATCCGGATTAACTTTTTCAATAGCAGCCAAAACCGCAACCTTAAGTTTTTTAAGCCCCAGTTTGCGAAAGACATGTACTCCATTCAGGAGTATTTGTTTTTTTTGTTCAAATGTAGGTTTAATCACCATACCACCATCAGTTATCATGATTAATTTATGATAGGAAGGTATTTCCAAAACAGCAATATGACTTAGTAGCTTTCCGGTTGTTAAATTATATTTTTTATCTAAAACTGATTTCAATAATACAGAAGTACTGAGTTTGCCTTTCATGAGACCATCACATATATCTTTATCTACCAATTCCACGCTTTTCTGGGCAATTCTGGTTTCTTCAATTTCATCAATAATTTCAGTTTTATCCAGATTCAGCCTTACTTTGTGAGCAATTTTTTTAATTTTCTCAGCATTTCCTATTAAAACCGGATCAATTATATTTTTTTCCCTGGCTTGTTTTATAGCTTCTAAAACAGCTTCACCATCAGCTCCGGCCACGGCAATTTTTGCCTTTCCTTTTTGAATAACCATTTTCTGAATATCAATAAAACTCCTAACCATGGGATAACTTTCTTTTATGAAATTCTTCTGAAAATGGAATGAGTGATGCTGTCACCTTATTTAAAGCATAAACTGAAGAAATCATGGCAATACCATCTGCTCCGGCATCAATAACTTCGATAAAATTTGATTGATTAATGCCCCCTATTCCAATAAGAGGTTTTTTGGTATTTTCTCTGATTCTACGTAAAAATTCTATACCACATATTTCCACATTTTTTTTGCTGGAAGTGGGAAAAATACTGCCGATTCCCAAATAGTCAGCAGGATCAGATTGCTTATATTCCTGCATATTGTGAACTGAAAATCCAATAATTTTGTCATCTCCGCATAACTCCCGTGCTTTGGAAAGTGGAATATCCGAAGTACCTAAATGAATCCCTTCCGCTCCAATCTCCAGGGCAATATTGACTCTATCATTAATTATTAATGGAATTCCCTTATCTTTCGTAATATCGTTAATTAGAGATGCATTATACAGAAAAACCTGATCTTCTGCATTTTTGTCTCGATATTGAATAATATCTGCTCCTCCACTGATAATTTCCTTACAGGTTGTTATTAAAGAATCTCGATTCAGGAAATACGGATCCAGAATAATGTATAAAGATAATTTAAATTTTTCAAGTAGAGAATCTTTCATAGCGTTATTAATTCACCAGACCAAAATTTATGTAAATGATTTTTGCTATCTTGTATTTGTATCCGTCCCTCGGTATCAATTCCCTGATAATTTCCCGTAATTACCTTATTATCTACCTTTACCTGCAGAATGTCTCTTCTCTTTAGATAACTATTCTTTCTTAATTTATCCAGAAAATAATTTTTACCGTCTCTAGGGATTATATCTAAATTTTGCTTAAATACTGATAGGCATTGAAAAAGCAAATTTTTCATATCATACTTATTATGTCTTTCAATTTGCAGGGATGTAATTGATTGCTCAACAGGTAAGGTATTGATCTGTTCTTCAGATAAATTTACATTAATTCCTATGCCTATGATAATCATTTTTAGAATATTTTGATAATCAGCCTTAATACCTGCTACTTTCTTATTGTTGATCAATATATCATTGGGCCATTTAAAAACATATTTTATGCCTAACGATTCCAAAAAATCCCCTACTGTTACTGCTGAAATTTGAGTAATAAGAGTGTTTAAGGTATTATTCGAAAAAGCTTTTACTATCAGACTAAAGGTTAAACAGGCATGGGGAAGCGTTATCCATTTTTTATGTAATCTCCCCTTTCCGGCAGTTTGATTGCTCGTCCAGATGACATCTCCAGGTACGATGAGATCTATGTTTTTAAGAATCCAATTTTGGGTAGAAGGAAGTTGGGTAAAGTAGAGTATCCGGCCTTCTGATATCCCGGATTTTCCGATTATTTCGAAATTATTATTCAAAATTTATGATTTTAAACGTTTTAAAATCAATTTGGCTGCTTTTTCACCACTGAGGAGCATTCCTCCAAAAATCGGTCCCATACGGGGACCCCCGTATACTGCTCCTACGCACATGCCAGCTACATAAACATTGGGAAAAATTTCACCAACTTTATCCACTACAAATTTCTCTCCATTTTCGGCAAACATGGATCTCTCCCCGACTACAGACTTCTTTTTCGTTTTCAGGGGACCGACCTTTTCAGAAATAATGTTAGCTATCTCAGCCGGATGCCCGGTGGCATCAATAACAAATTTTGTTTGTATAGTAATAGGATCCACATGTAACTTTGCCATTTCTATGGGACTTCGGTTAATTACCAGTCCGCAAACTTTTCCTTTTTTGGCAACTACATCTTCCACACTGGTTAAATTAAATATTTCTGCCCCCTTATCCTTGACATAGGAGATTAATTTGGAAACACTTTCAATGGAATCTGCAGTATAATATCCCTTTTCGAATTCTTTATAGTGAATTTTAAGCATATCAAGTATATGTCTGGCTTTTTCCTGTACAACGATCACATTAAAGCCAACACCGCCACCCCACATTCCACCTCCTATACTTAATTTTTTTTCAAATAAAGCGGTTTTTGCGCCCTTCTCGGCTAAAATAGCAGCAGCCATCAGACCTGCCGGCCCTCCTCCTACAATTGCTGCATCCAGATCGAGTGAATTCAGAAATCGCTCTGTATAGGTTCTTACTATTGCCTCCGTAACTTTTATTTCTTTAATAGGCATAATACAGTAACCTCCATCAATTTTAAAGTCCAATATTGAAAATTAATTTAGTAAATTACCTATATAAATGCAAGTTTAATTTATTGGTTAAATTTAGTAATATTAAAGGAAATAAAAAAACTATGTTTTTTGTAAAGAACGACTTCCCCAAATTATCCGTAATTCTTCAACTTAGGCCATAAATCCTTCAAAGGATATTTCAGCTCCCGACAGATACAAATAGTCTGATTATAAGCGTAGGGATGTTCAAAATAAGCGGCAACTTTAACCTGGTTGTACATTTGTTTTAAATATTCGGGATTAATACCTACGGTCACGACCCTTTCTCCGGTATAATCATCATATCCCCATATCCAGTAATTATTATGAGCACAGATTGCCTGGGGCAGACCGTATTGGGGACCAAAATAATCTATAGCCCCGGCTGGGCCATACCAGGAAGCCATAATAGCACAGTCGGCTTTTTCTTTTTCAGGTAGGGTATGATAGACCTCTGATACAAGACTGACAAGTTCCTCCCATCCGAATCTGTAAACGAAATGTATTGGTAAGTTTTCACTCTCATTATTTTCCATTCTCAGTTGATCCCGTAATCCGATTACCTGTATATAATCGATGAATTTATCAACCGGCAGCACCGGAATACTAAGGGGCAGAATGATTAATCCGGAGACTATGAGTAGGGTTATAATGACTCCCTTTAACCAGTTGACATTGAATTTTCGAATAAACCATTCCACCGCAATGGCGCCGGAAATCAAAAGTAAGGGAAATATCGGAGTCACATAATAAAACTTGGAATTCAGGAATGTATAAATCACCAGAAATATGAGGATAGTCCATCCCAGAACCCTGTATTTTTTCATTTTTTTTGAAAACAATAGATAAAATAAACCCGAAATCCATATGGGAAAAGTAACCGGATTGAGGGCAACTATCACCTGGATGAAAAACGCGGGTATAGTTGTTGAGAGATTTTTATAGGTAGTTGCATTATACATAAATTCCAATACCGGCCAGCCATGATTGTATTGCCAAATAATATGAGGCAAAAACATAAGAAGACCAATCATGCCACTGATATAAAGCCAGGGGGATTTAAAAATATGCCATCTTCTGGTTACAATAAGTGAAACCAGCCAGGCAAATCCCAATACCAGAAAGGTGTATTTGTTGAGTAGCCCCAGACCCAGAATAATGCCCAAAATAATCCAGTTTCCAGGATTCGGATTCTGAATAATACGAATAAAAAAAAGCATGAATAAGGAACAAAACAGCAGGTCAAAGCAGTTCATGGATAAGAAACTGCATACTGCCAGAAATACTAAGGAACAAAGTATCATAAGAGCACTAAGTGACTGGGCAAACCGGTTTCCACCCAGTGATTTAGCAATACGAGCTGAAATCAGAATAGTGACTGCACCGCATAGTCCAGACAGCATTCGAAAAGCAAACAGGGATTTCCCGAAAAGCTTAAGGCTTAAGAAAGCCATGAAATCCACAAAAGGAGGATGGTCCACCGTACCCCAAGCCAGATGTTTACTGCAGGCAATGTAGTAAAGTTCATCCCCGAATATTCCATATTTGCCAGCAGTGATTAAAATCAGGAAAAGGAAAGTTGCCGCAATAATATGGGGAAGGGTGAACAGCTTGTTAAAAATATTTTTTATTTTTTCGGTATCTATCATGATTATTATTCCTTTCGGGAAATAAAATTTAATTTGTTTAAGGTAGAGTAATTATCTGGAGTGAAAAATCAGATAATCAATTTTCAAACTTTAATTTTATCAATCATTAATTTATTCAAAATATTCAAAAGCATCTATGAGATCCAGATATACACCATCAAATCCAGCTTCCAGAATTTTCCCCAGATAGGAGTTATCACTACCGCATATGATATTTTGCCAGTCTTCATGCCAGTATTTTACCTTGTAATTTCCTTCCCAATGAGGATTTTCCTCTTCCAGCCAGTCTGGAGGACTGATTTTCCAGCTATCCTGCCAGTAATAACGATAATCTTCCGCTTCACCGATACTCAGATAAGAAACAACCAGCCGTTTTCCAGAATTGAGTTTGTTTTTCAATTGTGCTATTTCACTGGCAGCATAAGATTGGCCATCAAAAAAACAATCCATTACTATCAGGTCGTAATCAGTAGCAGAAACAGCATTGATGAAATCCTGTTTACTGGCAAATTTTTCAGGATTTATCAGATAAAGGAAATTTTTGGCATCTTCAAGGGAGGTAATATCATTGTTATGGACAGTAAAAGGCTGAGATGGATACTCAGGTATACTATTTAACTCCCTTTCCGGAGCAGCAAAGGATATATACCCTTTCGCCTGGTTCCATACATAGGAACTGTCCATTTTATCATGCGAGCTGCAGTAATCTATGGTCAGTACCTCTATACCGTTTTGTTCGCAGAGATCACAGAATGCAATCAGGTAATCTCTCTCATTGTTCGGAGTAGGCTCATTATCGGTATGATATCCGTAAAAAAGATCCTCTCTTCCGGTTCCGTCAATGGCTGTCAGATAGTCAGAAACCAGCAGACCATCAGGTTCGCCGCTTTGGGTTATGATTTTCTGACCATTCTGAGGAATAATGATAAAATCTTCATCTATTGACTTCGCATACTGGCTTATTTTCCGGACAAAGTTACGCATTTCCTGGCGGTAATCAACATCATTAGATTGAGGATCACTCAGCATATCTTTATCACAGACTGTACATAAGAATATAACTAAGGTCAGCAAAATAAAATTCTTCATATTTCCGGTCTTTTCAATTCATGACAATACATTATTTATCAAAAAACTTTATTGCTAAATAAATGAATTATGGAGTTAACTAATATCATTATTTAACACCGGTTTTATTTATTTTTTTATACTGGCCAAGACTTTCTGACCAAAGGCCATACATTTGCTGCGTTTAAGATTATCATAATCCTCCATGCTTTGCATCATTTTAGCTGTATTAGGCTTCATTAGGGATTTTGTTATTCTTCCCAGGAATACTTGGGAGGGGACATTATTGATTTCACAAAGTTTAGCCAAATGGTTCTCAATAAACATGGTAGTTTGCTCGGGGCCAACCGGATTACCCATATTACCACACACTGCAAACAGACCTCGAACTTTATTTTTCAACCATGACTTATTGTTTTTTATATATTCCTGTAATTCAATGGGAGTTACCATAATTCGAATGGAACCGCCGATTATGAGATGTTCGAATCTTTTCAAGTCCGGATTTTCCCGCACATCAAAAACATCGGCTATGCCGCCCATTCCTTCTGAAATCCAGACCGCTGCATCCCGGGAACTGCCGCACCAGGTACCGTATAATACGGCCCATTTCTGGTCAGAAGGCCTAGGGTAGTACTTCAAAGCCCATACCCTATCGGTTAGGGCTATGGAACCAAGTCCGGCAAGTCCCATTTGCAGAAAATTTCTTCTTTTCATTGTTTTTCTCTCCTTACATAATTCTGTTGATATATCAGATAATCATATGTCAACCAAATTTATAATGCTTGCGAATAGGTTCTGTTATATTCCAAATACAGGACATACTTTGTGGAAATACCACCAGATCACCTGCTTCTATGCTGACCGGATCCTCATTTTCCGGAGTGATAGTAACTTTACCTTCCAGTATATAACAGGTTTCCTGCTGATCATAATACCAGTCAAATTTTGATACTTCCTTCTCCCATATGGGCCAGCTTTTCACACCCAAATTTTTGAGTTTTTCTTCGGTTGGTTTTTCAATTTGGATCTTTAACATTTCTCACCTCATTATATTTTGCATCTTATCATCCCGTATTTATATTTAATTCATTGGTTTAGATTAACATAATAATTTTTAAGTTATTTGCAATATTTTACTATTCTTCTTAATAAATAAATGGTCTAATTATGTGTAGACTTATTTTATTGTGCACCAAATACTCTCTTTAAAAGATAGGTAACCCTTGCTGTCGGATTTTCTCGTATTTCTTTTTCTTCCCGGGCTATCATATAGAATAGACCATCCAGAGCTTTCTGGGTAATATACTCTTCCAGGTTTGGATTTACCTCAGTTCCGCCGGTTAATAGAATGATTCTGTTATAGGCAGTTGCAATCGGATTCCAGTAACTGGTGACTTCTACTTTTTCTATGGCATTTTTTACAACATGAGTAAATTCTGTTTTTAAATCAGCTTCGGTTTTGTATTTAAGATACATAGTAGCTGCATTGTCGGCTCCTTTCAAAATACCCACAGCATCAGAGATAGTCATACTTGTCACAGCACTGGTAAATATAGGGAGCGCCTTCTCGGAAGCTTTTTCTGCTGCACGGTTAATGGATTTTTCAAAATCATCAACCAGATCAGAAAGGCCTGCCTGCTCCAGAGTATTTTTGACTTCGACTGCTTCCGATGGGAAGGGTATGTAAATCTGAGGATTTCCGAAAAAACCATCCGTAGCCGAAGCAGAATTAACGGAATTCCTGGCACCAACAATAAGTGCTTCTTTTAAGCCGCGAATTATTTCATCTCTGGTCAGTCCTTCATCTTCAGACATTACTGCCGGAATAAACTCATGTAATTCAGCACACCCGATTAGCAAAAGAATAATAAATGCAAAAGAAACAATAAAGCATTTTTTCATTTTTTATCCTTTATTTTCATGGATTACTGAAATGGGAAAGACCCCAAGCAATTTTACTGTATCCTATAAACATATATCAAAATTTATTTTTTCTTTTTTATCAGACTAATAATCCACAATAAAATAATTGCACCAACTAATGCAGCGATTAAAGAACCAATTAATCCGCCAGATGCAATGCCTAACACGCCAAATAAATATCCTCCCAGGATAGCGCCGACACATCCAACTAATAAATTGATCCAAAAACCAAACCCTTTACCTTTAAGAATCAATCCTGCAAGCCAGCCTGCAATAAGACCAATAACTAAAAAATAAATTATATTCATTGTTTTCTCCTTAAATTTTATTTATTGCTTGGGGCCTTGAAACAGTATAGTAACAAACAATAAACTAAATTACCAAATTGAAATTAAATGTAACCATGTTGATTGGTATTTATACACTAATAATTTTACATGACAATTTCAAGGAAATATAATTTCTCGATTACTATTTCTTATCCTCCTACTATCCGCTTAACTTTCCTCCAAAGTCCGGAGCCGACCATTTCATCTGCGACCTTAAGAATCTTCTGAATAATTTTCAGAACATCACCATCACCGGCCCAGTGTTTTCTTACAATATCTTCATTCGTATTATTTACAATGTTATGTAACACATAGGCTGCCAAGGCAATGTCATCAGCATATCCTATCGGACCGGTTAAAGCTTCCGGAATCAAATCAACCGGTAAAATAAAATAGGCAATTGCACCTGCCAGCTTGGCTTTTTCTTTGCTTGGTACTTCTGGATCAAGGGAAAGCTTACAAAGCAGATGAAACAAGTCGGGAGCAAACATCAAGTATTCTGCCCATTTATGCTGCTTGCCCTCCTTGGATTCCAGCCAGGTGCGGATTTTAATCCGCACTTGTTGGTAAAAATCTATCTTATTATCCACTATCTCTTTCTCCTTGAAAATATTCCATAGCCTTAAGCACAAAACGGGCATAGGCCCCGGCTTGTCCACCGCCCATTTCCAGGGCAACATCAATGGCCTCATAAATTTCTTCATCTTTAGCACTTGCCTGCAGAGCCTGATCCAAATGCCACTCCATGCAGGGTTCACATTTGGTGACTAGGGAAATTGCCAGTGCCATCAATTCCTTGGTTTTTTTGCTTAATGCACCGTCTCGGAATGCTTCTTTTTCCAAATCCAGAAAAGGTTTGTAAGTTTTTACTTTATCAAGGAACTTAAAGTGAAATTCTTTTCTTTCCCTGATACTCTGATCAATTTTTTTAAAGCTTAAATCATCCATTTGCCTTCTCCATAACTATTATGTTGATTACACATTACATATCGATTAGAAGTTGAAAATTATTTACCTAATTAAACTGGATTCTTCAGACAAGAGAAGTCTTCAAAATTTTTCTTTACTTAGCTTCTTTTAATGCCTCCTCCACACATTTCATAAGCGCTTTAGAGGTAACAGTTGCCCCGGTAACCACATCCACATCCGGGGATTGTTTCTCTAACATTCGGGGAACCACTTTCAGTGCTTTTTGGGCATATTCATTCCCGGTTCCGTTCTCCAGCACCTCAATATCTGTCATCTTCCCGGAATTCACTGTAACCTTTACCTTATAAAGTAACCTCTCCCGGAAAGGAAATTGACCGGTGTATTCACCGTCCGGAACTGTGGCAGGATTAACAGGGGAAATATCCATATTGATTATCTGTTCTATCTCATCAGAAAGACTGGTTTTCCCTGTCTTTTCAACCTTGTCCTTAGAGCAACTGAAGAGCAAACAAAAGATAAATAATAAAATTGCATATTTTGATTTCATTTTCAATTTTTCCTTTGATTTTTTATAAAATGCTTTTTACGTTCTTCCGTAAATAACCACCAGGGCTGTGGTTCTCCGTCTTCCATGAAATGCACAGCTGAAATAAATACATCAATGACACAGGGATCATGACTATGGCCAGTCTTGGAACATAATTTCTTGTATAGAGTAAAAGGATTTTTCCCAATCAATTGTCGGGGATGATCAATGCCTATTATTCGAAGATCAGCTGCTATCTTTTCACCCACATTAGGAAGATCCACAAGTCGGGATACTGTAGTTCTATTCGGATTCTTCAAATATACAATTACCTCATTTTGGTTTAGGTCAAGACCTTTTATTTATCCTGACTTGTCAGTCTTCGATGTGACTCAGACTGACAAGTCTATTCCCTTGTATCAATTACTTGCTGGATACCAACTATTAAACTAATCCTTTTTGGGAACCAGTTGTCTATTTTCCTGATTAAAGGCTCTTCCTTTATTCTCTCCCAGGGTCCAATAACTGTTGGGTGACATAGTCCATAAAATCGGTTTCAGAATTTCAAAATTCAAGACATTATCTTTTACTGCCTTTTTATTTACCCAGACGGCTTTCACTTCGGCTATGATCAGGGTATGGGCTCTGGGATGTACTTCATCTTTTTTGGTCAGACTCACAGTATCAACCACCTGGCATTCATAGGAAACAATGCCTCCGTCCACCAGGGGAGAATTTTCATTATCACCGAAAAACACATCGAAGACCTGGCTTTTATCGTATTCCTTTCCGGAAACCATTCCTACAGCATCAACTTTGGGGATCATATCCAGGGTAGGAATATTAATACTGAAACAGTTGTTTTCCTTGATGGCTTTGTAGGTAAAATGCTGTTTCTGTATGGAAATCCCGAAGAGATAGGGATTGGCTTCCAGGCGGGCAAACCAGGCACAGGTCATAAAATTAACCTGATCTCCCAGCTTGGTTCCAATAAGGGAAACAGCCTGGGGAGGATCATAATGCACTGATTGGGTTTTTTGCATATGTATTGCCTTATCTCCCCCGGATTTTTCATCTGCCCTTAGATTGGAAGTGACAATGACTACAGCTGAAATGACCAGAATGATTTTTTTCATTTTTTACTCCTTTATATATTTATTCCTTATTCAATTTATTCGGTGGCTGGAAGAAAATATAACTGAATTAAGAATATGAACCACCGGCCCATCCTGCAATAGTAATGTGTTAATATTAGAAATGTTTCTAAATATCGTAATGATTTAATCTTAAAATGTCAAGAAAAAATTAGTTTTAAATAGAGATTCCGGATCAAGTCCGGAATGACGGATTGAGGAAAAGGATTTTTAAGTGCTTCTCTCCTGTCACTTTTTAATTCCTTTTTTTAAATTTAAGGTTATGTAAGTGGATTTAGAATTATTTAAAAATTAATAAAAATAGCTTAACTACAGTATAAATGGGGAAGTCTTAACCTTCCCCATTTATATTTTTCATTATCTAAGAATATTACCTAATCAAAGTAAGTTTTCTGATTTTAACATAGTTACCGGCTTGCATACGGCAAAAATACATACCACTTTGAACCTGTTTTCCGGACATATCTTTTCCATCCCATTGCCTTGTATACTCCCCTGCCCTGAGTTCATCATTAACCAGAATTTTTACTTTTTCCCCCAGAACATTATAAATAACCAGATTTACTTTTTCATTACTGGGAATTTGATAGGATAGATTAGTTATCGGATTAAAAGGATTGGGATAATTTTGTTTTAAAAAATATGAATGAGGCGAAGTGTTAGGGAAATTATTTTCAATACTAACCGGAAAATCTATATCAAGAGTAATTGATGAGTTAAATTTATTTTGCACTAAATTAAATTGAGACCTTATCCTCATCTTTCTTCCATAATTACCATTTTCAAGTCCGGTTACATCTATAGTGATTGTTACCTTTTGAGAATCAGTCGCAGCCAACTCAAAAGAATAATCCGGGTCCACAGATATAGCCTCATCGGGTATTACTATTTTGGGAGATAAGCTGGAAAATGATATGGAAATGTTATCATTTTTATTGCCATAATTATAAATATAAAAAGATGTGTCTACCTTGGTTATTTGATCATTAGAGATTGTACTAAAATCAATATCACCTAATGTAACTGTAGTATTGCTCTCAGGTTTGTTATTTAATTT
>CAZKMO010000096.1:0-13283 GCA_964554015.1 uncultured bacterium | reverse complement strand
TAAAGGCGAATGTATGGATTTAAACCATGGGGCGAGTTTCGTCCCGCCGGTAAATATATATTCTGCCGGTTATGAAGGTTGCGAAGGAGCTCAGGTTATAGTTATAACCGCTGGCGCTAAACAGAAACCAGGCCAGACAAGAATAGATTTAGTCCAAAGCAATGCCGAAATTTTTAAAGATGTCATACCCCGGATAATAAAATATGCCGGAGATGCCGTATTATTTGTCGTCTCCAACCCCGTAGACATACTTACATATATAACTTTAAAACTAATTTAAATTCAAGGAGTATTGATATGCGATACATATTATTTATTATTTTATCCTTGCAAGCGACGATTTCTGCTCTTGCCCAGCAGTCCCCATTAGTAGTTACTGAAGATGATTATGCCCGGGCTGAAAGTTTTTTAAGCGCCAACACCACTCCCCTGGTATCTCAAGTTATAGATTGGCAAAACTGGCTTCCTGATGATCGACTTGTATATAGAAATAAAATCCTGGGAGGATTCGAATTTATAATTGTGGATCCCAAAGAGCATACCCGCAACAGAGCTTTTAATCAGGAAAGACTGGTCCAATCTCTTTCTGCAGTTTTGGAAACAACTTATGACCCTCTCAACTTGCCTTTCCGACAATTTGAATTTACCGAAGACGGCCGATCCCTACGATTTGAAGTCGAGGGAAAAACATATTCCTGCGATTTTCAGGAATATAAGTGCGCTGTTGTCCAAAATCCAAAATATGAACCGGGGCCAAATGCAGTGCTCTCTCCCAATGAAAAACTTGCTGCTTTTATAAAGGATTATAATCTCTGGGTACGTGACCTGGAAACCGGCAAGGAAACTCAGTTAACTTGGGATGGTGTTAAGGATTTTGGTTATGCAACCAATAATGCCGGCTGGATAAAAAGTGACCGGCCTGTACTCCTCTGGTCGCCCCAATCGGACAAGATAGCCACTTTCCAGCACGATGGCCGGGGAGTGGGTGAAATGTATCTGGTTTCCACCCGGGTAGGACACCCTGAATTGGAAGCCTGGAAGTATCCTCTTCCGGGGGACAGCTTGATTTTCCGCATACATCGGGTGGTTATTCATCTGCAGGGCCCCCGGGTAGTGCGGTTGAAAATGCCTCCGGATCCACACCGTTCCACCATCACTGATCATGTTGCAGATGACGAGGGAAAATTTCTGGATGTGGAGTGGAATGCAGACGGTTCCCAGCTTGCCTTTGTTTCTTCCTCCCGTGACCATAAACAGGCCACTCTCCGTATTGCTGATCCTGAAACCGGCAAAGTTCGAGATGTGATGGAGGAAACCGTTGACACTTTTTTTGAGTCAGGCTACAACAAGGTCAATTGGCATGTTCTGGCTGATAGTAAGGAAGTTATCTGGTTTTCCCAACGAGATAACTGGGGACATCTGTATCTGTACGATCTGAATACAGGTAAACTCAGGCATCAGATAACCAGAGGAAACTGGAACGTTTTACAGCTGCTGCACATCGACCGAAAAAACCGTTTACTCTACTTTACCGGCAGCTGCCGTGAATCCGGGGATCCCTATTTTCACTATTTATACAGAATTAACATGGCTGGTACAAAACTCATCTGTCTGACTCCACCTAAGGCAAATCACTCTATAACCTTCTCTTCTACCCATAACTACTTTGTCGATACTTATTCCACTCCCTATACACCTCCTGTTTCAATAATACGTGATACCGAGGGAAAGGAAATTTTAAGGTGTGAACAAGCGGATATCTCTGCACTGTTGAAAACAGGCTGGAAGCCGCCTATTTCCATAAAAGTCAAAGCCCGGGACGGTAAAACCGATCTTTACGGATTGATGTACAAACCCACTAATTTTGATGCTTCTAAATCATATCCCCTGCTTAACTATGTCTATCCAGGTCCTCAAACTGGGAGTGTGGGAAGCCGTTCCTTTCGACCGTCCAGAAGCGACAAGCAGTCTCTGGCGGAACTGGGATTCATTGTGGTGGAAGTAGATGCTATGGGAACTCCGGGTAGATCCAAATCCTTCCATGAATTTTACTACGGTAATATGGGTGACAATGGAATTCCGGATCAGATCGCAGCCCTGAAACAGCTGGCTGAATACTATCCCTGGATGGATTTAAACCGAGTGGGAATTTGGGGACATTCAGGGGGAGGTTTTGCTTCTACCCGGGCTATACTCAGCTATCCTGATTTTTATAAGGTAGCAGTTTCCGGAGCCGGCAATCATGACAACCGCTGCTATGAAGATGACTGGGGAGAAAAATGGCAGGGACTGCTTAAGCAGTATCAAGATGGCTCGACTAATTATGATAATCAGGCCAATCAGCTTCTGGCTGAGAACCTGAAAGGGAAGCTTCTCCTGGCCCACGGCACCATGGACAGCAATGTTCCTCCCTACAATACTTTATTAATGGTAGATGCACTCATTAAAACAAATAAAGATTTTGATCTTATCCTGTTTCCTAACCGAAGTCACGGATTTGGACGAGAGCCCTATATGATAAGGAAACGATGGGATTATTTTGTCCGCCATCTTCTGGGGGTAGAACCGCCCAAAGAATATAGGTTTACAACCGATACCAGGAAAAGATAAGTATTAGATAACAAATTGGTGAATTTAAAACTATTCATAAATTTAAACACCATCTTATCTGAGAGAAGCTGGAATATTTTAACATTTTAATATGAAAGGAAATAATCATGAGAAAATGTACAATTTTTGTCTTGACCTTTTTAGCCTGTACCTTGTCCTTATTTGCACAAAGTACAATCATTAAATCCGGAGAATGCACAATACAAGAGGCTGATGCATTCGATGAATCCAAGCTTTGGATTACTGAATTAAAAAATGAAGAAGTAAAGATCGTAGTGAATGTCCGCGGTGGTGAATTCTTTGACAATTTTGTGATCATGACATCACCCAAAGTAACCAATCTTTCCGATCAAAAAAAATACATTTCATTCAATCTAGCCTTCTTTAACCAAAAAGGCATTCTGGTCGCCTGTACTTCTATAAGCAACGGTTTGGAAAAAGGAACCGAGAATATGCAGATTGGGGCAAGTATGCCGGCTGTATCGCCATCACTTATCAGTGACATTACTTCCTATCAAGCAACTGTATACGTATTCGAAGGAAAGAAAGAATAACAAAGCAGGTTGGAATTTATTTATGTGAAACCTAACCTACTGATCCTGTAAACCCAAATTCATAAAGTTCAAACTCTCTAATTCGATCACCTCAGATATCTTAGCTATAAATAGCGACTATCAAATCGGGAGAGATCATACCTGACTTCAGGATTTTATGATAAGAATTTATCATCAGAAGTCGGATATCAGTACATTTCAGATATAGTACATAATAAAAATAATTAACTTTAAAGGAAGTATATATGGAATGGTATGAAAAATTATATACCAAGGAGTACATAAACTTATGCGGTTTCGCGATCCCGGAACAGACAAAAATCGAAGCGAATTTTGTTGCTGATGTTTTAGAACTGAATTCCCAGTCTGCCTTATTGGATCTCTGCTGCGGATTTGGACGGCATACCTTTGAAATTGCCAAACGTATTAATTGCCGGATTGTAGGACTGGATCTTTCTGATGACTTTTTAGCTCTGGCAAAAAAAAAGTATTCCGCACCAACTATTCAATATGTTAAAGGTGATATGAAGAACATACAATCGAAGCTTCGTTTCGATGCTGTGATAAATTTATTCACCTCATTCGGATTTTTTCCTTCTGATGAAGAAAATGAAAAAGTTATTAAGGAAGTAAACAAAGTCTTAAAAGAGAAGGGCTTGTTTCTTCTGGATTATGAAAATAAATTTCATTTCGTATTCAATGATGTGTTAAATAAAGAACATCATTGGGAAAAACTCGGGAAAAACAAATATTGCATTATTAAAAATGAATATGACATGGTAAAGGAAAGAGAAATTTTTTCGGCAAAAATAATTGAAAAAGGAAAGGATGAAGTTAATATTTCCTACAATATTCGATTATATTCTTTACCTGAATTACAAAACATGTTGGAACGAAACGGATTTGAAATAATAAATTGTTGGGGTGATTTTGATAAAACCGACTATTCTGTAAAGAGCCGCAGATTAATCACCTTATCCAGAAAGATTAAAAATATTTGATCTGATTGCTTTAAAAACATGCAAATAAATCCTTATAACCGATACTGTTTATCTGATAATTGTCTATCACCGATTATTCCTTCGATCCGTATTTTTATCATAAACAATCCATTTAGAGGAGAATAATAATGAAAAAATCAAAAATTTTATTTGTTGACGCGGTAGTAAACCTGATATTGGGGATATTGCTTTTAGCCTTTTCCCCTGGGATTATCAACTTCTTGGGAGTACCGAACACAGAACTATATTTTTATCCCAATATTTTAGGCGGGGTGTTATTTGGTGTTGGGATAGCCTTATTAATTGAATACTATCGTAAAAGCGGATCATTGGTAGGGCTGGGTCTGGGTGGTGCTGTCTCTATAAATATATGCGGAGGGATCGTGCTTGCTCTATGGTTAGTTTTTGGTAACCTGAGTATACCTCTAAAAGGAATAATATTCTTATGGATATTAGTGTTTATTCTGGTTGGGATCAGCAGTACGGAGTTGCTATTTTATAAACACCAAAAATGACAGATACTATAAAATCACCTCTCTGTCAGGCTGAGTCCATCGAAGCATGACAGTCTTACTCCTTCTTCTTCAGCAATTCCTCCAGAAGATCCTCCGCCTTTTTTCCCAGATCCCCTGTCTGCTTCTCCTTCAGTTTCTCCAGCTTTTCTGCCAGTTCAGTTTTCATGATGTCAGTTTCTTTTTTGTACTCCAGAATGGGCTGGAGATATCTGGAATAAACATTTCCGTACTTTTTATCCAGTTCTGCAATTCTCTGATCAGCTTTTTCCTGAAGTCTGGACTTGATATTTGTCTGAATCTCAGCAAGTTTTCTGGTGGCTGTGGAGGAAATACTCTCAGATAACTTTCTGTCCAGATTGGAAGAAAGATCAAATGTATAGTCCTGATCCTTGATAACAATGGTACTTTTAAGATTGAGCCTGTCCAGTCCTTTAAAGATATCCTTAATGGTTGCCGCCACCTGATCCTTATCAGAATTATCTCTGAATTCATATTCCAGATTCTTTCCCTGCAGCAGCATCACAATTTCCATTTTCTTTTCAGTATCATGTATGTCAATATCAATATCAGCATAGCCTCTTTTTATGTTTTCCGGTAAATACCTGTTTTCTTCCAGCTCAACATTTTTCATACTTATATTTTTGAATCCCAGAGAGTAATTATCAGCATAGTTATCCAGGGTGCGATCCAGAACTGCATTAAACAATATTTCCCGGTTTCCGCTGTATTTACCTCTAATATCTATAAAAGTGGGTTTGCCATAAACTCGAGGCTGAGTAGTAAGACCGGTAACCTTGCCTTCCATATAGAGTACTTCCTGATCCTGCATTTTTTCTTCCCCGGTGGAAATCTCTATTTTTTTGGCCAGAAAAGTGGGCCAGGTTTGTTTTTGGGGAAAATAAACATTCTGCCCCTCCATCCGGGGAGGTTTTTGCTTCTTTTTTTCTTTCCCTTTTGCTTTTCCGGCTATTCTGCCGAAGATTTCAGCATAGGTAATATAGCGGTCCAGTCTGGCAATAACAGTTTTACCAAAAATTATTTTAGATACATTCTTCAGAGTAAAATCAGGAAGCTGAGCTTTTTTCATTATATTCTCATAATCCTGAGAAAGCCATTGCTGATATTTTTCTTTATATCCGGACAACCGGTTATAATCAGCTTCCGCCTCCTTCTTTTTTGCGCTGAGTTCTTTCTGATATTTTTCCATAGTTCCCTGAATTGTTCGCACCTTATCGATTTCATTCAAGGCTTTATCAACTGTATTAATTTTATCCGGTTCTACTTTTTCAATCTGCTCTTTTATGGTATTCAATTTTTCCTGAGGTTGAAATTCCGCGTAGTATGTTTTCCATTTATCTGAGGTTATTTCCATATCCGAAGAAAGAGACTCATAATTTTCAATGATCTGCAGATCAGCTTTAGCAAGCAGACTGTCCGTATTCAAAGATTTGGGCATTTCTTTTATGGATATGTCAAATACTTTAGTTTCACCAAGATTATCAGTTATTTTATCTTTCATGTTATCCCATTTTGTAGGGGATCTTTTTTTAATCTTCTTGATTCGTTTTTCAGGTAAACTGCCATCCGTTTCTCGTTTAGTTCCGGATTGAGCATTCAGTAAAGTAATTTCATTTATTACATACTTCTTTCGTAAGAGTGCTGCTAAATTCAGAGAAAAAGCAGTTCTCCCTGTTTCTATAAGGTTTTGATATGGTTCTTTCGGATCAGCCATCTGTAGGCGCTGCCATTCAAAACCCAAAGAAAAAATATCCACATCCAGATCATCTATTTCAGCTTTAGCTCCGGTCACGGCCTGTATTGTTTTTTCAATTCCTGTTTCTATTAATTGATCGGTAAAAAAAACTGAAATCAATACTATAACAGCAATAATAATAATAACTGCTATCAATCCTTTTTTACGCATGACCTAATTCCTCCAATCTCGTAATTTAAAATAGAATCGAACCAGTTTGTTACCTTTAATAACTTTGGTAATCTTCCATTTCTGAATAGCTGTATTCCAGGAAGTACGATATTTAACAACCAAATTTTTAAAAATCAAATAATGAGGAATCAGTAAAATCAAAGCAACTATAAGACTTCCGATAACAATCGTATTATTAAATCGGGTAAAAGGAGCCATCGGAAGATTATAAAGCCAAAACCATAAGGGTTGCAGGAAATCAATATTCACCAACAGAGAATATCCAATGGTATGAAACATGGGATCAAGAATGTATCCAATAATACTATATAGAATACAAGAAAAAATAACCGCAGATAAATTAACGTTTATTAATATAATAATAACTATTAAAATAATATTATGAAGAGTAAAAAAAGGGGTTAATCCTAGAATAGCACCTAAAGCAATTCCCCAGGCAATCTGCTTAGGTGAATCATTAGAGCGCAGGGCCTTGATTAATTTACTGAGAATTTTAAGTATAATCATGGATATTTTCCTTCTGACATGTTAATATATATTAAAATGTAAAAAAAAAACATATAATGTCAATAAAATAAATTCCATACCCTGTCATGCTTAGTGCATCGAAGCAGGACCGGAACACAAAAGCGTACCGCAGCAGTCGCCTTTCGATGGACTCAAGGCGACGGCAGCCTGTCATGCTGAGTTCATCGAAGCAGGACAGGAAAACAATAGTGTTTCGCAGCGGTCACCCTTCCGTGAACTCAGGGCGACATATATTTAATTTTTACCTCCTCCTTATTTCAATTCTTAACCATACCTATTTCTCTCCCAGTTTCTTCACCAGCTCCGCAACCCTCTTTCCCAATTTCCTGGCTTCATCTTTTGTACTTTGCTCCATGGTTCCGGAAAAAGCAACGCCGTAATGACCGCTGGCGTCCATAGGGTCACCGACTACAATCATCCCGTAAATCAATAATGCCTGAATGATGGACATAAGGGTTGTTTCTTTACCCCCGCTGGGATGATTGGAGGTGGCAAAAGCAGCACCAACCTTATTTTCCATTTGTTTACGGGTCGAAATACATCGATCAAACACATCTTTTAATTCTGCTGCCATAGTACCAAAATAAACCGGCGAACCTGCAATAATTCCCTGGGAATTGAGAAAATCCTCTTTATTCACTTCCGGAGCAGATTTTAAGTTATAATCAATTCCATCAACCTCATCTATGCCCCGGGCAATTTCCTCTGCTAATTGTTTAGTTCTCCCGGTTCTCGAGTAATACATCAGTAAAATTTGCATCCTTATCTCCTGATTTTTTTTAACTTTTTTAAAATTTATTTTTCACCACTCTGGTGTCGACTTCGGATAACTTACCTTCCTAATCAAAAACTCTTTTCCCTTATACACCTAAGGCAGAAAAACAAACTATAAGCAATCGAAATTACTATATAAAAAACTATGCTTTCTTCAAATCATCTGCTTATAAAATAAAGTTTAAGAGTCAGAGATAAAATCTGTATCCTGACCCAAAGACCGTCTTTCGATGAACTCAGGGCGACAATACTCTGTCATGCTGAGTCCATCGAAGCATGACAGGTCAATTAATATAACTATCACACTTAAATACATAATTAACACTTTAGATCTTTTTTTCCCAATAAGCCTTAAAGAGTTCTGGGAGTATTTCATATTCGCCATTAATTAATGCTTCCTTTTTTTCTCGCCGCCATCCTTTTACTCTTTTTTCATTTTCTATCACAGAGATTATATCCATCTTATTTGAAATCCATATCATTTTAACCGGACATTTATTCTTTGTGTAACCCTTTATTAACCCAATCTGATGCTCATAAAGTCTTTTCTGAGGATTACTGGTTACTCCAGTATAGTAAGAACCATCTGAGCATTCAATAATATAAACATATCCTGTTTTCATTTCTTAAAAATCCTTCTTTGTTATTTAATGATCAGCCTTAAGATTCTTTAATTTTTTTTGTTAATTTTTCTGTTATGCCGAGTCCATCGAAGCGTGACAGGAAAATTTATATTCTAACTTTTAGGTCGCCTTTCAATGAACTCAAGATGACTCTACACTTCTATTACGAATTTTTTAGAAAAAAGCCCGGTACTTCGGCAGTATCGGGCTTTTTTTTAGCATGGAAAAATTCTTAAAAGAATGAATAAAATTACTTTTTAGCTTTTTTAGCAGGCTTGTAAATTAAGGCGGTCACAATTCCGCAAATAATCAGTTGTATTACTCCATAAATAAACCACTGAACCGCCATAATCAGGGGGATGGGATACATGGCATATTCTCCGAAAGCCATACCAATACAAACATAAAGACCTATCCACAATCCGAACCGTAAACCTTCAGCCCAGCCTTTATTCTCATAACCTTTAATAAAAATATACACAAACAGAAATGCTTTAACCAGATCTCCCAGATAAATAATCCACATCTTCTGATTCATATCTACCCGCCATAATTCCATGGTAGCCTCATAGGCTCCGGCAAGTATAAGCCCGTGAATAACAAAATAAAGTGCTTCGAACACAATGAATACAATTATACTGGCAAGTAAAAAACGTTTTACATTCATTTCCTTTCCTCCTTATTTTTAGTTAAGGATTATAAGAATATAATAATAAATTTTTTTAAAAAAAACAAGATATATAAAATATGAAAAAAAGATTATTGTTAAGCAATTATTACTTTTGCCTTGATGATGTAATTCCTTGGCCTTCTTTAAAAAACATCTCCACACTTTCAATTCCAGAACTCTTAGCCTCTTTTACCGTGCCCGTAAAAATAACCAGCCCTTTTTCTAAAAAAACCACCTTATCGGAAATGCGCTCCACACTGGGAACGGAATGAGATATAATAATAACACTCATACCCAATCTGTCTCTAAGACTGCAGATGAGTCTGTCCAGGTTAGCGGCGATCAGCGGGTCCAGACCAGCTGAGGGTTCATCACAAAAAAGCAAATCCGGATCTAGGGCAATCGCTCGAGCCAGAGCAGCCCGTTTGCGCATTCCCCCGGAAAGTTCGGAAGGCAAAAGAACCGCTGCATCTATCAATCCTACCAGGTTTAGTTTTATGATCACCAAACGTTTAATAAGTGAGGGCGGCAGGTCTGTATGCTGTTCCAAAGGGATGGCAACATTTTCCGCAACAGTAAGGGAATTAAGCAGGGCACCGTTTTGAAAAAGCACCCCCATATTCTGACGCAGTTGATTAAACTGAGGTTCTTCCATCCCCACTGTTTCTTTCCCAAAAATCTTAATCGAACCTGACCAGGGAGGGAGAAGACCAATAATATTCTTCATTAGGGTTGTTTTTCCGCATCCACTTTCACCTAATATGGTAGTTATCTCTTGTTTTTCTGCTTTTAGATTTACATCCTGTAAAACTTTTTTCTGATCATACCCGGCCTGTAAATTTTGTACACTTACCACACTCAAATTGCCTCTCCCTATCCAAAATAAAATATAAGGCCAAGAATACTGTCCGCTAAAACCACTAAAAAGATAGAGGTCACCACTGAGGCAGTTGTTGCCCTGCCTACACCTTCTGATCCACCTTTCACATTTAAACCGTAGTAAGCTCCCACAGTTACAATTATCCAGGCAAAAATAAAACTTTTTACTAATCCGGTAATAATATCCTTAAAAATGAGAGCTTCCACTACTTCCTGGTAAAAAGGCACTACCGCAATATTGAGATAGGTAAGACCAACGACAAATGAACCTGCAATTCCGATGATCATGGAAAGTATGGTGAGCATGGGAGTGGTTATGATAATAGCGTGTACTTTGGGTACCACCACATATTTTATCGGATTCAGCCCCATACTCTGAAGTGCGTCGGTTTCCTCAGTGACCACCATATTGGCAATTTCGGAAGTGAAGGAAGAGCCGCTTCTTCCTGCTAACACTATAGCTGTCATTATTGGCCCCATTTCTCTGGTCATAGATATAGCAATCAAATCTGCCACATAAATACTGGCTCCAAACTGACGCAATTGAGCTGAAGACTGCAAAGCCAGGATAAAACCAATTAAAAATGAAATCAAAGCAATAATAGGCAGGGCATTCATCCCGATCAGCATACTCTGATTTAAAAATTCTCCCTTCCGCATTCCTTTTCTGTTAAATAATCCTTGAAAGGAATATAAGGAAGTATCCACGAGCAGAAGAAAAAAACTTTTTATTCTCTCCCAACTCTGGTAAAGGCTTGAACCGATCCACTCCATAAAAGATTCTCTGAAAGCTAAAATTTTTCCCTCTGCTGGTTCTTCCTTAAGAGAAAAAACATTCAGGGCCTTACCTATTTTATCTGAAATACCAATCATTTCAACAGATAGAGATCTGGATTCCGCTTGAGAAGTAATTTCTTCCAGCAAAGCAACCCCACTGCTGTCAATCTCTTCTACAGCTGAAAGGTCCAAAGTTATCCCGGATCTTATTACTTCTCCCAAATGCTGGATGATTTGAGTATAAATGGTGGAAATATTCTCCTTGACTAGATTGCCCTTGAGGAAAAAACAGGAATGGTCTACGTCTAGACTGGCTTTCATTTATATATCTCTTTATTTTGAACTTAACTGCTTATGGATTTGCATCAGGTAATCGGTTGTATTTTGTTTTAATAGGTTACTAATTTCAGCTGCAAAATCATTTATAGATTTATCTTTTACTGGAACTATATGGTTATAACTTTTTTGTAATACCACTTCATCTATACGGTTATCTATTAATTTAAAACTCATATCCAAATGGGCTAAAAGCTTATTTTTCTTCTCAATAACCTCCAGTTTATCAATATTTCCTGTTATGATATAATCTGCTTCAACTGAGAAACCCAGATTTGTTTTTTTGAACATACCACAGCCCTCTACTAACCTAAACACCATATAGGTTATGGCTGAACTGGGATGGGTTGCCCACAAATGATAATAATAATAATTAATTTTATGAGATTTGAGTCGTACGGCAATGCGGGGCTGAGAAAAAGCTTTAGCAATAGTGAATTCACGCACATCCACATTATAAGGAAGAAAGGCAGAAATGGCCATATCCTGATTGGTAATCAGGGTATCCGGTTCCAGGACATAATACTTACGTATAACCGCTTTTTTCCCACATCCGATAACATATAGTAATAGTAATAGTAATGAAAAAAGAAATAATTTTCTTTTCATATCATTCCTCCAGTCTTTTATCAGCTGTTGCCTCCGGCCGAATTCCTCGAACAAGAATGGAGGGATCTTCACTGATCATTCTAACAATTTGATTAAGATACTCAACACTCTCTTTTAGGGTTTCTACGGTGGTACCCAATTCGGATCTGGTTTTCATAATTGAAACATCAACTTCTTTTAACACTTTGGTAGAATAAGAGAGGGTACGGTTCAACTCATTGATTAAGGTTACCAATTCCGCTTCCTTTAAAGATCCACTGATAGCTGCTAAATCACCCAATATGAGTTTAACCGTATCCGACCTGATCAAAGCATTTAATTCTGTTATCAGGGAATCAGCGGATACAACCAGTGAATGCATATCACTGGTTACCTGTTCAGTATTATTCAAGCTTCTCTGGAAGGTCTGTTTATTAGTACCTAGAATTTCATTTATCTGATTAAAAGCCTGAGAAGTGTTGCTTACAAACTTTTCCATTTCTTCCATATTTTCTGGGGAGGTTAAACGGGAAATATTATTAAGTACAATCTCTGCTTTTTCAGCAATAACTTCAGCTTTTCCGGTAATCATTTCCGTAATAGAGCTCCCCTGCTGAATAAAGCCTCCTTCAGGAAGCGGTTCGGCTTCATTAGATCCGCCTCTCAATTCTATTACTTTTAGTCCGGTTATTCCTAACATGGTGATATCAGCTTTTGTATCTTTTTTGATGGGAACATCCGGTTCTAGGGAAAGTTCGACAATAACTCTGCGAATATCTTGAGGATCGATATAAATATCAATAACCTGCCCGACATTAATTCCATGATATTTTACCTTACTTCCTTCCTGTAATCCGGTGAGGGAAATATTAGTATATCCTACATAATAGGTATCTTTTTCCTTTAAAAGATTCGGCACCACCATTACTCCGATTAATATAATAAGTGCCGCTATAGATACCAGAAAAAATATTCCCAACCTTATTTTTTGAAGTCTTGTAATCATGACTCCCGCCTAAATTTATGAATGGATAAAACAATAAATATAATATAATAAGTATCCTAAAAATTACAAATTTAAATAGTAAAAAATTTTATTGAAACTAAAATATTAAATTACGCGTATATTTTAATTGTAAGGGAAAATAATCAGGAGGAAACTATGTTTAAAAATAAAATAAGGTATTATTTTTTAGCAACCATTTCTGTATTTCTAGTAATTATGATTTCCGGTTGTAATGTAAGAATAAACAAGTCAATTCATATCCCGGATGGAAAATCTGTTCATCACAGTCTTAATACGGTAAACGGAAGTATTTATATTGGTTCTGATTGTCAAATAAAGGGTGACTGCAGGAGTGTTAACGGTAATATTAAAGTTGGCAGAAATTCTGAAATATCGGATCTTGATGTAGTGAACGGAGGCATTGATCTGAATGAAAAAATAGTAGTACACGGAAGTATAAAATCGATAAACGGCTCA
>CAZKMO010000095.1:0-13322 GCA_964554015.1 uncultured bacterium | reverse complement strand
ACTAAATATACAAAATTCTTATCTTTATGTAAATAATTTATTAATTTATAAATTTTCAATATTTACATACATGGAAAAAATATATAAATAAAATTACTCACGGAACAAGTCTGGGGATTAAAACAAAAGAGAAAATTAAAAAAAAATATAAAAAGCGTACAAAAAATTGTTATAATAGATTTGTTCAATAAAAGATTGTTTTAGGATAATTAGTCAATCAAAAATAATAAGTAAAAAACCTTGTAAAAGACCATGATTTTTACAAGGTTTAAAAGCTATATAATAACATATTATTTAGTAATAATTAAACTTCTCGGACTTCTTTTTCCTTACTTTCAATTAGCTTATCAATTTCTTCTATATGTTTATCAGTCAGTTCCTGTATATCCATATCACCATTATATTTTTCATCTTCGGATATTTTACCGTCATGCTCTGCATCTTTCAAGGTTTTTATACCTTCCTTACGAATATTTCTAATAGATACCTTTCTATGCTCTCCCATCTCATGCAACATTTTAATTATTTCTTCTCTTCTCTCTTCCGTTAAAGGAGGAATAGGTAATCTAATAATATTCCCATCATTATTAGGAGTGATACCGATATCTACTTTTAAAATCGCTTTTTCAATTGCCCCTAATTGAGTTTTATCCCAGGGTTGTATGGTTATTAATCGGGGTTCCGGTATACCGATATTTGCCATTTGCTTTAAAGGTGTCATAGTGCCGTAATAATCCACTTTAATTGGATCTACCAGAGAAAGGTTAGCCTGTCCTGTTCTTACCTTTCCCAGTTCATTCCGAGTGTTTAGCAGAGTTTTTTCCATCTGTTGTTTTACATCATTGACAACTTCTTTTAACATAGTTATCCTCCCACATAGGTTCCAATATTTTCTCCTTTAACTATTTTTCGCAGATTACCTTTTTCTAACAACTTGAATACTATTATGGGGATATTATTGTCTCGACAGAGGGTGACCGCCGTGCTATCCATAACCCGCAAATCTTTTTCAATTACTTCCAGAAAGGATACTTTATCATAGCGAACCGCAGATTTATTCTCTACCGGATCAGAATCATAAATACCATCAACTTTAGTGCCCTTTAAAATGGCATCAGCGCCAATTTCAATAGCCCGTAAGGCTGCCGCAGTATCCGTAGTAAAAAAGGGATTGCCGGTTCCTGCAGCAAAAATTAATATTCTTCCTTTTTCCATATGACCTAATGCTTTTCTTCTTACATAGGTTTCCGCCATGGCTTCCAAACGTATGGCTGACATTACTCTGGAAGGTAAATGATCTTTCTCCAGAAAATCCTGTAAGGCAATGGCATTGATTAAGGTGGCCAACATTCCCATATTATCAGCGGCAACTCTGTCCATACCTCTGGTACTGGCAGATAATCCCCTGAAAATATTACCACCCCCTATAACAATACCTATTTGAATATTTAAATTAACAATGGACTGGATTTCATCAGCAATGCTTTTAACAGTAACCGGATCAATCTCTAATTGACTGTTAGACCGTAATGCTTCTCCGCTAAGTTTTAATATAATACGTTTATATTTGGCTTGTATAGCGATTTCAACTCCTTAAACAAAATTTATTAAGAAGTACATTACTCTCCCAATTGATAACGAATAAATCTCTTTATGGCAATGTTTTCCCCCAATCCGCCGGAAACCTCTAATAAATATTCTTTGATAGATTTATCTGTGTCTTTAACAAAAGATTGTTCTTCCAAAACATTAGCCTGATAAAATTTTTCCAATTTGCCTTCCACAATTTTATCAATAACATTTTCCGGTTTTTTTTCTTCCATAACCTGATTCCGATAAATCTCTTTTTCTTTTTCTATTACTTCCTGAGGAATTTCTTCCCTGTTCACTGCTATGGGATTCAAGGCTGCAACCTGCATGGCAATATTTTTGGCAAATTGTATAAAATCATCGGTTTTGGCCACAAAATCTGTTTCACAGTTAACTTCTACCATAACCCCGATTCTGTTTCCGGGATGAAGATAGGTCATGATAACTCCTTCGTTAGTGGATTTTCCTTCCCGTTTTTTTGCAGATGCTATTCCCTTTTTTCGTAGATAGTCTATTGCCTCTTCCATATTACCATTACTTTCAAGTAATGCTTTCTTACAATCCATAAAACCAGCACCGGTTTTATCACGAAGTTTTTTTACTTCTCCAGCAGAAACTGACATATATTATTCCCTTTCTGTTTCCTTAGCTTGTTCCTTAGTTTGGTCCTTAGCTTGGTCCTTAGCTTGTTCCTTAGCTTGTTCCTTAGTTTGGTCCTTAGCTTGTTCCTTAGCTTGTTCCTTAACTTGTTCTTTAGCTTGTTCTTTAGGTGAAGTTTCTGATTTTTCTTCTTTATCAGAAATTTTTGCCTCATCCTTCTTCGTCATTTTCGCAGATTTTTGTTTTTGATCCTCATCATCTGCTTCTTTTTCAGCCTTTATCTTTGATTTAGTTTTAGCTTTAATGATGGTATCGGTAATGGTACGAACCAAAAAACTTACCGATTTAAAGGCATCATCATTTGCCGGTATAATATAGTCAATGGGATCCGGATCACAATTGGTATCAATTATACCAAATATGGGAATATGTAATTTGTTTGCTTCATGCACAGCTATATTCTCATGGTTTGTATCAACAATAAAAAGTGCGCCCGGCATCTTTTTTAAATCTTTTATTCCCCCCAGAGATTTATCCAGTTTTTCTTTTTTCCGCTCTAGCATCAATATTTCTTTTTTGGTCAATTTATCAAAAGTTCCATCCACTTCGATTTTTTCCAGATTTTTAAGATGTTTTATACTTTTTTTAATGGTGGTAAAATTGGTTAAGGTGCCTCCCAGCCATCTCTCATTCACATAGGGCATCTCACAGCGTTCTGCTTCTACTTTAATAATATCTTTTGCTTGCTTTTTTGTACCGACAAATAATATTTTTTCACCTTCTTCCACAATCTTAGAAATCTGCTTGCAACTTTCTGTTAACAGCTGCAAGGTTTTATTAAGATCAATGATATGAATATTGTTTTTTTTCATAAAGATATATGGTTTCATCTTGGGATTCCATCTTCTGGTCACATGACCAAAATGAGCACCAGACATCAATAATTGTTGCAAGGTAATATCAGGCATTATACATCCTCCAAAAAATTAGGGTTAATCATCCATTCTCATCATTTTCTCAAAAAATCAGCATTTAACTAGTGTGCTGACACCCATTTGAAAATCAAAGAATGTGTTTTTTATTTATATTTCTCCAAAAACAAATTAACGTTTAGAATACTGGAATTTTTTCCGTGCACCTGGCTGACCATATTTTTTTCTTTCCTTCATTCGGGGATCTCTGGTTAAAAAACCATTGGATTTTAAAGATGGTCTGAATTCCTCATTTACAGTAACCAAGGCCCTGGATATGCCATGTACAATAGCACCGGTTTGTCCGGACAATCCCCCTCCTTTGGCAGTGGCAATAACATCATATTGGCCTTCGGTTTGAGTTACTTGAAAGGGCTGTCTGATTAACATTTCCAGCGTATCTCTTTTAAAATAGTGTAAAACTTCTCTGCCATTAACCATAATTTTACCAGGGCCTGGTTTTAACCATACTCTGGCAACCGATTCTTTTCTTCTCCCTGTAGAATAGTATGTAGCTTCTTTCATATTTTCCTCAAATTATTTGGTAGGGTTACTGGTTTCTGAGCTTTATGGGGATGATCAGGACCAGCATAAATATGTAGCTTTTTAATCATTTTTCTCCCCAGAACATTTTTGGGCAGCATACCTTTAACTGCATGATTAATAACAAAATCTGGTTTTTTTGCTTTCATATGTTCATAATTAATCTTTTTTAAGCCTCCCGGATATCCTGAATATCTCTTATAATATACTTGAGAAGACTTATTACCTGTAATTTTAACTTGATCAGCATTAATAACTATAACATTATCACCCAAATCCATATGGGGTGAATAATCCGGTCTATGTTTGCCTTTTAAAATACAGGCAACTTGACTTGCCACCCGTCCTAAAATCTGCCCCTGTACATCAATAATATACCATTTTCGTTTAATGTTTTCTTTTTTCGGCATATATGTTTTCACTATAATGAACCTCCAATCATATATTCAAAGTCTATTAATATAATGATATTAAAAATTTTTGTCAAGAAATTTATTTAGTATTAATAATTATGACTTGACTCATAAGTAAAGAAACTTATGAGTTAATGAAGATAAATGATCGATATTTTAGGGTCACAAAAGTCAAAATGTATTATTCTTAATAAAATTGTAAGTTATAACTCTTAGATACGATAAATCAGAGAAGCCAGGGTATGTTTCCTATCTCCTATTCCCCGTTCCAGTTCCAAACAGAAATCATTATTAAAACTTATAAGCATACCAGCCATGGAATTCCAGGCATTCTTCTGTTCCAGGGTTACATCATAATCAACCTTAATAGAATTAAGTATTTCCATGGAACCATTGTGCTGCTCTTCAGATTGTTGATACATAGCTCCTAACCATATATTTAAATCTTTTATTATTTTCCAGCCACTCATGTTTATTCCTATCTTGGGGGTAAACACCCAGGCCTTCACAGAAGATTCACTGTTATCCAGTTTGGTTTTGGAAAAAGCCGCGGTTAAAGAAATAAAATAAGGATCATATCCGCCTGCCATAGTAATACCGCTCCCATATACAATACCCTTATAATTCATTTTTATCTTATCATCGAGTAGTTCGTAGTCAACTCTGGTGGCACCCTCAATTTCACCCAGAATTCCGAATACATTAACAAAAGGAAGCACCCATAAATCCATTTTTACATTGCGTTCAATAACCTCATTGTTGATATCAATATCCTCCGGAATCGGAATGTCAATTTTCGACATATGAAAAGATGATTCCATTAAGTTAAAGGTTTGATTCTGACTATATACATTTATTCCGAATCCAAAGGGAGAAGGCAGCTCCTTTCCCTTGGCAAGAGATTTCCAGAGGGGAAAGATACCCTTGGAATCCTGGGAAAGACCAAAGCCAGTCATCAGAAAGAAACCTACAAAAAGTATCATTAAGGTATTAAATAACTTCATATTCCTCTCCTTAAGTTTCCTCGGTTTATACTTAAAAGATCTTATTTGTACTAATTTGTTGAAATGCTGGATTTTTTAAATCTATAAAGTTAATATACAAAATTATTTCATTCAATAAAAGAAAAAAATCATAAAATTTAAATTCCGCAGTTTGTAAATGCATTTTAAAATACTTACATTATGCCATGAATACGTATTCATACCCATGAGGTTATAATGCAAGAAAAAATAATTCAACAACAATTATCCAGTTTGGATAAGATAGTAAAAAATAAAAAACATTTTCTGATTGTTACTCATAACAATCCTGATCCTGATGCCATATCATCTGCAGCAGCCCTTTCCTTTTTGATAGAAAATAGGTATGGAATTAAGACCAGCCTGGCTTACACCGGTACCATAGGCAGAGCGGAAAATCTTTCCATGGTCAAACTGCTTAAAATTCATCTCAAGAAATTCAACAGAATCAGTTTGAAAAAATATGACGGATTTGCCCTGGTGGATGGCCAGCCCGGGGCCGGCAATACTCCCAATATTAAATATGATATGGTGATAGATCATCACCCCAAGCGTAAAGATACTAAAGCCAATTTTATTGTAATAAATCCCGAAATTGGAGTTTCCGCAACTTTTCTGGTCAACTGGATTAAACAGAGTAACCTGACTTTACCTCCGGATTTAGCGACTGCCCTATCTTATGGGATCAGTTCCGAAACAGAAAATTTAGATCGGGAGGTACATAATAATGATATTCGGGCCTACCTGGAAGTGTATGACCGGGCAAATCTTCGTAAACTGGCGAAGATACTGAATCCAAAACAATCTGCTGCTTACTTTCAAACCCTGTTCAGAGCTTTGAAACAAGCAGTTTCCTTCCGTCATCTGATCTATTCTGGAATCGGCGAAGTACCCGCTCCTGAAATAGTTTCAGAAATGGCGGATCTGTTACTCAGGCATAAACATATAAGCTGGGTCCTGTGTACCGGTAAATTTAAGGATTCATTGATTTTATCAATTAGATCCAGTAATAAAAATGCCAAAGCCGGAAAATTAATAAAAAAAATTGTAGAACATCCTGATTTCGTAGGCGGGCATGATACTATTGCCGGAGGTACTATCCCCTTACCTAAAAATACTCAAGAGGACTACAGAAAATTAAGTAGTAAATTAAGGGATGAATTCGTAAAAAGTAAGGGGTATATAAATATACAGTGGAATCCACTTATTACAGTATAAGATCAATCTTAATTTATATAAAGTTATTAGGAATAAATAGTTATCTGGTTAATTCCTACTTAAAGCAACTTAATAACTTCAATGTAAAGATTAAAACAATTTTAAAACCATGATCCGGTCTGATAATTAGGGGCCTCCTTGGTTATAATAACATCATGGGGATGGCTCTCTTTTATGCTGGCAGAGCTTACCTTAATAAATTTACCTTTTTTCTTTAACTCGTCAATGGTTTTAACCCCACAGTACCCCATGGAAGATCGTAACCCACCTGCAAGCTGGTATATGACATCAGCCAGCTGCCCTTTATAGGGAACCCGTCCTTCTATACCTTCTGGCACATATTTTTGAACTTCTGTCTCTTCCTGATAATATCTATCTGCACTTCCGGATGACATAGCTCCTAAAGAACCCATTCCTCTATATACTTTATAGCTTCTTCCTTCCATTAAAACCAATTCCCCCGGGCTTTCTTCCACTCCGGCTAATAATGATCCTAACATAACCACATCTGCTCCGGCACAAATCGCTTTCGCTATATCACCGGAAAAACGGATACCTCCGTCACAAATCAAGGGAATCTTTTCCTTTTTACTTATTTTTCCACATTCCATAACCGCTGTCACCTGCGGAATGCCGACTCCGGCAATAACCCGGGTTGTACAAATTGAACCCGGACCTATACCAACTTTAACCGCATCAACTCCGGCATCAATCAAGGCCTTGGTTCCGTCTGTGGTAGCAACATTCCCTCCAATGAGTTCAATTTCAGGATATTGCTTTTTAATTTTGGCAATGGTGGAAATAACACTTTTCGAATGTCCATGGGCGGTGTCAACACAGAGTACATCTACTCCTGCTTTTATCAGCTTATCAACTCTCTCCTGACTGTCGGCACCTGTACCAACCGCTGCCCCCACTAAAAGTCTTCCTTTACTATCTTTGGCAGCATGGGGAAAAGCTTTGCGTTTTTGAATATCTTTTACCGTAATGAGTCCGGTTAGATTGCCCTCATTATCCACAATGGGCAATTTTTCAATCTTATGTTTTTGTAAAATTATTTCTGCCTCTTCCAGTTCAGTTCCCTCCGGAGCAGTAATAAGATTATCTTTGGTCATGACCTCTCGGATGGATTGATCCAAATGGGTTTCAAATCTGAGATCCCGGTTAGTTAAGATTCCGATTAATTTCTTATTTTCCACTATGGGAATCCCGGAAATATGATATTTTTTCATCAAATCTACTGCATCTTTCAATTTTTTTTCAGGAGGCAAGGAAACTGGATTCAATATCATACCACTTTCAGATCGCTTCACTTTATCAACTTCAGCTGCCTGTCTTTCCGGAGATAGATTCTTATGGATAATTCCGATTCCTCCTTCCCGGGCAACTGCTATGGCCATTCTTGCTTCAGTGACTGTATCCATGGCAGCGGAAACAATAGGGATATTAAGGGTTATGTTTCTGGTTAATTTAGTGTTAATATCAACATCTTTGGGTAAAAATTCCGATTTTGCCGGTATTAAAAGAATATCATCAAATGTTATTCCTTCCATAATAATTTTTTCTTTCATACTGCACCTTTTATTTTTTATTATTTTTCTAAAACCATGCTTTCAGTTTATTTTGAAGTAAATCCTCCTGTTTGCATATAGTTGGTTGAACCGGTAAAGAATGAGTAAAAAAATCTCCATATTGAGACTTTATGAGCCGTTGATCCAGCAGTAACACCACTCCTCGGTCACCGGTAGAACGGATCAAACGTCCAATTCCCTGCCGTAACCGTATCACTGCCTCCGGTACGGCATAATTTAAAAATCCATTTCCCGTCTCTTTATTAATTTTATCCATTCTGGCCTCAAATACTGGATCTGTGGGGACCTGGAAAGGAATTTTGGTTATGATTAACATTTCCAGGGCAGCTCCCGGTATATCAACTCCTTCCCAAAAACTATTTGTTCCCAATAAAATTGAATTCTTATTCTCCTTGAATATTTTCAATATGGTCGATCGGGATCCATCTATTCCTTGCCCTAATAATAAAATCTCTTTTTCCTTAAACAAGGGAAGTAAGGAATAATATACATCCTGTAACATTTTATATGAAGTAAATAACACCATGGTTCCATATGAAGTTGTACTTAAGGTATTTTTTAAAAGATCAGAAACATCTTTTATGAAATTATTCTCTCTGGGATCGGATAAATAAGAAGGGATGATAAAAAGAGTCTGTTCGGAATAATTAAAGGGAGATCCGAAAAATTCAGTATGTACTCGTTCGGGATCAAAATCTTCCAGGCCTATTCTTTTCCTAAAATAATCAAAACTATCATTTACTCGTAAAGTGGCAGAGGTTAACACTCCTCTTTCCAGATGAGAGAATAAACTATTTTCTAATATATCAGAAATATCAAGCGGCACCGAATATAATGATATATCTCTTTGTTTCTTGCTTTTTGGCAAAACCGACCAGATAATATTTTCTCGGTAATCTGCCTGAATAAAATGATGCAAGAGTTTTTCCAATTCATCTAACTGGGATTGGGCAAATTCTATATCTCGCAGCCATTTATAATACTCGGTTTCCTGGTTACAGGCCATATCTCCTACTACCCTGCCTAGATGAATGAAATCCTTATTTAATTGTTCTAAATCATTACGCAACTGTTCGGCATCGTGGTCAAGATGACAGAAAAGTTGTTCTTTGCATGTAAACCGTTTTTGCCAATACTGCCTGGTTGCAGGTGACTTAGGCTGATGATGTTTTTGTAATTGGTGAAAAAAATGTAGGGATCTTTCTCCCAATGTTCTAATTTTACCTGTTAAATCAGCGGTTATTCTTTTTAAGGTTGCTTGGTCTTTTTTGTTTTGAATAACCTGCTTTACCTTTTTTTGTATAAAATAGAGAATACCGGTCTTCGTAGGAATATCCTGGTACATTATCCTTAATAATTCATAAAATTTCCAGACATTTAACTCCAGTTTAAAGGAATTGGTAGCGGAAGCTTCAATATTATGGGCTTCATCAATGATAACAGAATCATAAGATTTAAGGATGGTATTACCGGCAGAGATATCTGAAAAAAGCAAGGAATGATTTACTACCACAATATCAGCATATGGGGTAAGTTTTCTCACCCTCTTGAGAAAGCAGGTAGTTTCAAAACGACAATTACCACCATTACAGTCCCCTCGCTCACAGCTTAATCTTCTCCATAGTGATTTATTCCAATTTCGGGAAAATCCGGAGTGCTCCTCAATATCACCGGTAATTGTTTCTTGAATCCAGATTATCAGAGGAAGTAACTGCTTTCTTTCCTGATCAGTGAGAATTTTAGGATTTTCTACAATATCCTCCCAGGCTCTTTGGCAAATATAATTTGCTCTCCCTTTTAATAAAATAGCTAAGAATGGCAAGGAGGGAATCCTTTGCAAAAAAGGAAGGTCATGGAAAAACAGTTGATCCTGTAGATTTTTGGTATTGGTCGAGATAACAACTTTGCTTTGAGGGTTCTCTATTGTCCACAGGAGAGCGGGAATTAAATAGGCCAGAGATTTACCAATACCGGTACCGGCCTCAGCTAAAAGAAAACTATTCTGATTGAAAGCTTTTCTCACCGAATCAGCCATCTCATACTGTTGTTTTCTATATTCAAAATTTCTTAACTGTTGGCTGAGATAACCCTGCGGATCAAAAAATCTCTTAAGATCTTGGGAAGATATTCTTTTTATTGATTCCTGTTCACTTTTTTCTCTCAGTTTGCCAATAATATTGTCTTTACCTTGTCTCTGAATAGTATTAACCACAGAACCATGTTTTTGCAGATAAGAATTCAGTTTATGGAAAAAATACTTTATTCCAAAGTTGGTCTTATGCAACAAATTACAGCAAATTCTAACTGTTTCCTTATCGAGTTCCAGACATAATTCAACTAAACGTATAAAGATCAATCCACAGGTTTTGGCATCATCTAAGGCTCTGTGGCTGGGATTGCCCTCAAGGGCAAAATGATCAGAAAGGGTAGGAAGGGTATGATTATGAAGATGGTAAAGAAGGAATCGGGATAAATCCAAAGTATCGATAATCTTTTCCGGGTAAATTTTCTTCTGAGGGAAAGCATATTTTATAAGGGAAGCGTTTAAGAAACTCACATCAAAATCAGCATTGTGAGCCACTACAAAATCACTATCCATAAAATCCATAATATCCGAAATTTTGTCTTTCAGGAAAGGTTGCCCGGAACAGTCAGTTGGGGTGATACCGGTCAGTTTGGTTATATTCTCCGGTATTGGTATTCCGGGATCAAAAAGCTGATTATAGGTTTCAGTTACTTTTCCCTCTTTAATTTTAATCATTCCAATTTCAATAATTTCATCCTTATCCGGAGATAACCCGGTCGTTTCCAGGTCAAATACCACAAAATTTGCTAACGATAATTGTTTATATATTTCTGAATTAAGTTTCATGGTAGATATATAATAAATAAATTTTACAAAATAATCAACCTTTTTACCTATAATATCATTACTGAAAAATTAAAAACGGGATGCACCTGAGTACATCCCGTTTATCATTGCCAAACTTCTTGAAAAAAAAATTATACAATTCCACAATCCATCATGGAATCAGCCACCTTTATAAATCCGGCAATATTAGCACCATTAACATAATTTATATAATCACCCTGATCATCATATCTTTTGGCAGTATCCACACATTGAGTATGTATGGCAGCCATAATTTTTTGTAATCTGTTATCCACTTCTTCCCTGGTCCAGGATACTCTAAGAGAATTCTGAGACATTTCCAGGCCGGAAACTGCAACTCCTCCGGCATTGGCAGCCTTTCCTGGTCCATACAAAATCTTTTCCTGAATAAAAAGATCCACTCCTTCAGGAACAGTGGGCATATTGGCGCCTTCACTAATCACATAAACACCATTATTAATCAGGTTCTGGGCATCTTTTTCATTTATTTCATTCTGGGTTGCACTGGGGAAAGCACAATCTGCTTTAATATCCCAAATAGAATTATGATCTATATTCGGATCTCTGGGTGTATAAGGAACATTATATTCATCTGCATATTCCTTTATCCTCCCTCTGCGCACGTTCTTCAGCTCTATGACAAAATCAAGCTTTTTATCATCTATTCCTTTTTCATCATAGATAAATCCGCTGGAATCGGATAAAGTTATCACTTTTCCCCCTAATTGATTAACTTTCTCTACTGTATATTGGGCAACATTCCCACTGCCTGAAACCAGACATACTTTACCTTTTATTGATTCTCCCCTCGTCTTCAGCATCTCCTGAGCAAAATAAACCGCACCGTATCCGGTCGCCTCCGGACGAATCAAGGAACCGGCCCAATTTATTCCTTTGCCGGTGAGTACACCCACAAATTCATTCTTTATTCTCTTATACTGACCGAACAGGTAACCAATTTCACGGGTACCCACACCAATATCACCAGCCGGAACATCCGTAAATTGGCCTATATGCCGTTGAAGTTCGGTCATAAAACTCTGACAGAATTTCATTACTTCATTGTCACTCTTCCCTTTGGGATTAAAATCAGCACCTCCCTTACCTCCACCCATGGGTAGGGTAGTCAAACTATTTTTGAATATTTGCTCAAAGGCTAAAAATTTAAGTATACCCAAATTAACCGAAGGATGAAATCGCAAACCACCCTTGTAAGGACCAATGGCACTATTCATTTCAATCCTAAATCCACGATTCACTTGAACCTCAGCATTATCATCCAGCCAGGGTACCCGAAACATTATAACTCGTTCTGGTTCAATTATTCTTTCCAAAATCTTTGCCGCACAATACTCCGGATGCTTATCAATAATTAAATCTAAAGAATTTAAAACTTCTTCTGTTGCCTGATGAAATTCAGGTTGACCCGGATTCTTATCTTTAACATAGTCAATTAACTCGCTAATATAATATGACACAAACACCTCCTTGGTTATCTGTTAATAAAGCGGATTTTTCCTAAAAAGATAAAATAATTTATTAAAAAAACAAAAAAATATTTTCTGCCCTAAAACTTTTCTGCTTCGTCAATAAGCATAATGGGTATATCATCCTTGATGAGATACTTTAATCTGCATTTTGAACATAGTAATGTATTATTATCTTGATCGTATTTGAGGTCACCTTTACATTTAGGGCAGGCCAGAATGTCAAGAAGCTCTTTCTTCAGCATACAATCACCTCACTTAATAAAAACTCATGCTATTCTTTCACTCCCAACTACCAAAAGATATTTCGGAATTAAATTTCCCTCCATTACATGATTTTTGAAAATTTCCCGTACCTTGGCAGGAGTAAGATCGCCATATTTGACCGGGGGATTATCCTTTATTTCCACTGTTATCATGGGTTCCTTGCTGCAGAAACCCGCACATCCTGAGGTTTTAACCATAATATCAGCAACTCCGTAGGTCTTCATTTCTTCCTTTATGGTATTCATAATGTCTTTTGCCCCGGAAGCAATACCGCAGGTACCCATATGAACAGTAATTTTTACTCTGCCAGCACCTTCCTGCAGATTGGTTTTTTCCCTGATTTTATCTTTTATAACTGCCAGATCATTAACTTTTATTTTTGGCATTGCCGATCTCCTGGTTAATGTAAGGATTTAAAAAATTCTACCAGTTCGGAACTGGCTCTCACTGGCTTACCGTCTTCTTTCATATAACAATGGATAGTAAAGCCTTCAGCTTTGGGTATTGTACTATCGCTCAGTGTTACTTCATAGGTCAACCAGAGCTTAGCCTTAGTAAAACTTTGTAAAATTGTTTTTACCGTAATTAACTCATCATAGACAATGGAATGAAAATATTTACAATTAGCTTCAATTACCGGAAGATACATGCCGGTTTCTTCAATTTTTCGATAAGGAAATCCGGCATCACGTAACATTTCTGTCCGGGCAGCTTCAAACCATTCAA